>NZ_JBQJIK010000094.1:0-27254 GCF_052078665.1 Inquilinus sp. CA228
CCCCTCACCCGGAGCCGCTTCGCGTCTCCGACCTCTCCCGCAAGCGGGAGAGGCAACGCATCGTTCTGGCCGGCGCGGGCTCTCGGCCACTGCCGTCACGCCAGAATCGGCGTGATCAGCGGCTCCAGCGTCGCCATCACGGTGGAGACCACGCCGCGGTTGCGCTGGGCCACGGCGCCGGCGGCGCGGGCCATGCGGCGGCGCTCCACCGGGTCGTCCAGCAGCCGGTTGACCGCGGCGGTCAGGGCCGCGGCATCGGCCACCGGCATGGCGCCGCGGGCCTGGCCGAGCTGGGCCGTGATGTCCGGGAAGTTGGTCATGTGCGGGCCGTAGACCAAAGCGGCGCCGAGCTGCGCCGCCTCGATCGGGTTGTGGCCGCCGAACGGCACCAGCGAGCCGCCGATGAAGGCCACCGGGCAGACCCGCAGCCAGATCCCCATCTCGCCGATGGTGTCGGCGACCAGCACGTCGGTGTCGGTCCAGGGCAGCTTCGACTGGCTGCGGCGCAGCGCACGCAGGCCGGCCGCCTCGACCAGCCCGGCGATCTCCTCGCCGCGGTCGGGGTGGCGCGGCGCCAGCACGGTCAGCAGGCCGGGGCGCTTCGCCGCCAGCGCCTTGTGCGCCTGGACGATCTGCTCCTCCTCGCCGGCATGGGTGCTGGCGGCCAGCCAGACCGGGCGGCGGCCGATCGCGGCGCGCATCGCCGCCAGCGCCTCGAGCTCGGCATCCGGCGGGTCGGAGGAGAATTTCAGGTTGCCGACCTGGCCGACGCCGCGGGCGCCGAGGGCGCGGAAGTTGCGGGCCGAGCGCTCGTCCCAGGGCAGGATCACCCGGAAGATGCCGAGCAGCCGGCGGATCAGCCGCGGCAGACGGCGCCAGCGCCGGAACGACCGCTCCGACATCCGGGCGTTGACCAGGGCGATCGGCAGGCCGCGCTTCTCGGTCTCGGTCAGCATGTTCGGCCAGATCTCGGATTCGACCCAGATCGCCAGGTTCGGCTGCCAATGGTCGAGGAAGCGGCGGACGAAGGCCATGCGGTCGAGCGGCGCGAACTGGTGCATCGCCCGCTCCGGCAGCCGCTCGGCGATCAGCCGGGCCGAGGTGACGGTGCCGGTGGTGACCAGGACGGACAGGCGCGGGTCGCGCTCCAGCAGGCGGCGCACCAGCACCTGCACCGACAGCACCTCGCCGACGCTGGCGGCGTGGACCCAGATCAGCGGGCCCGCCGGGCGGGGAATGCTGGCATGGCCCAGCCGCTCGCCGCGGCGGGCGGGATCCTCGCGGCCTGCGGCGGTGCGCCGGGCCAGCAACAGGGGCACGAAGGGGCCGGCGGCGTCGGTCAGGCCGCGATACAGCGCATAGATCATCCGGTCGGGGTGGTCATCGGAAGGGGTGCAGATGAGTCAGGAACTGATCTGTACATGCCTCCCATGAATAGCGCAGCGCAAAACTGCGGCAATCCTCCGACGGCACCTTCAGCGCCTCGCGGATGGCGCGGCCGAGATCCTCGTCCAGCCGCCCCACCGGGGCGTTGCCGATGACGTCGGCCGGGCCCTGCACCGGATAGGCCGCGACCGGCACGCCACAGGCCAGCGCCTCCAGCATCACCAGGCCGAAGGTGTCGGTGCGCGACGGGAAGACGAAGACGTCGGCGGCGGCATAGGCGTCGACCAGGGCCTGCCCCTCCTTCGACCCGGTGAAGGTGACGTCCGGGTAGCGGGCCTGGAAGGCGGGCAGGGACGGGCCGCCGCCGACCACCACCTTCTCGCCGTCCAAGGGCAGCGACAGGAAGGCGTCGAGGTTCTTCTCCACCGCCACCCGGCCGACATAGAGGTGGCGCGGCCGGGCCCGCTCGCCGCGCTGGGCCGGGCGGAAGCGGTCGGTGTCGACACCGCGGCTCCAGCGCGCCAGGCGGCGGAAGCCGCGGCGGGCCAGGTTCCGCTCCAGCGTGTCGGTCGCCACCATCACGGCGCTGGCGGCGCGGTGGAAATGCCGCAGCAGGGCGTAGGTCGAGGCCAGCGGCATGCCGGTGCGCAGCTGGACATATTCCGGGAACTGGGTGTGGAACGAGGTGGTGAAGCTGAGCCGCCGGCGGATGCAGTAGCGCCGTGCCGCCCAGCCCAGCGGGCCTTCGGTCGAGATGTGGATGGCGTCCGGGTCGAATTCGTCGATCAGCCGGGCCATGCGCCGGCTCTGGCCGATCGCCAGCCGGATCTCGGGATAGGTCGGGCAGGGGATCGAGGCGAAGCGGTCCGGGCCGATCACCTCGACCGTATGGCCGCGGCGGCGGAGCTCGTCGCGGGTGGATTCGATGGTGCGCACCACCCCGTTGACCTGGGGCAGCCAGGCGTCGCTGATATTCAGGATGCGCATCAGCCGGCCGCCGGCTCCGTCACTGCCATGTCCACACGGAGACTATACCCGATCCCGGCTCAAGCGGCGCGCTGCGGTTCGAGGGCCGGCTGCGGCGCCACCGCGTCGCGGGCCGCCACGATGTCCGCCCAGTGCAGGATCTCCAGCCGGCCGTCGTCATGCTCCACCAGCGCGGTGCAGCTCTCCACCCAGTCGCCGTCGTTGACATAGGTCATGCCCTGCATGTCCTTCAGCTCGGCGGTGTGGATGTGGCCGCAGATCACCCCGTCCACGCCGCGCCGCCTGGCTTCCTCGACCAGCGCGAGCTCGAACCGGCCGACGAACTCGACCGCGCGCTTCGCCCGCTGCTTCATATAGGCCGAGAGCGACCAGTAGGAGAAGCCGAGACGGCGGCGCACCAGGTTGAGGGCGGTGTTGGTGTGCAGCAGCAGCTCATAGGCCTTGTCGCCGACATGGGCCAGCCATTTGGCGTAGCGCACCACGACGTCGAACTGGTCGCCGTGGATCACCAGGAAGCGGCGGCCGTCCGCGGTCTCGTGGATGCAGTCCTCGGCGACGTCGACATCGCCGAAGTTCTGGCCGACGAATTGCCGGGCGGCCTCGTCGTGGTTGCCGGGGATGTACAGCACGCGGGTGCCCTTGCGGGCCTTGCGCAGCAGCTTCTGGATCACGTCGTTGTGCGGCTGCGGCCAGTACCAGCTCTTCTTCAGCCGCCAGCCGTCGACGATGTCGCCGACCAGGTACAGCGTGTCGGAGTCGGTGTGCTTCAGGAAGTCGAGGAGGAGGTTGGCGTTGCAGGCCCGGGTGCCGAGATGGACGTCCGAGATCCAGATGGTGCGATAGCGCGTCACCTGTTCCATAGGCGGCGGTCCTTCGGCGGTCATATACCGTCGGTATAAACGAGACGCCGTCGGCAAACAACATGTTGATGTCTTCTTCGATCTCGCAGGTGCAAAAATTAATAAAACGGTCACGAGTGCTTCCGGCCCGCCGATCTGGTGCCGGTTGTTCGGGTGCTGTTGGCGCGGACTGTGAATCTTTTCTGAAGCGGAGCGATCGCTTCCGGACGATGGGGTCCCGCCCTCCCCCGGTTGCGGACGGGGGAGGGCGGGCGCGGCGGCTGCGCCTTTACAGCACGAAATCCGCCGCTGTCAGAATATGGTCGGAATAGACGGCAATGATGGCGTCCTCCAGCTTGTTGCCGGTGGTTTCGAGATAGACGCCGTAGCGGTTGTCGGCGAAGGCCAGGACCCGGATCTGCCCTGCGCCGGTGAAGGCGCCGGTGCCGAAGGTGAAGGCGGTGTTGCCGTTCAGCCCGTCGCCGTCGGCGTCGATCGCCGACAGGTCGATCTTGTCGCCGGTGGTGAAGTCGGTGATCGTGTCCCGGCCGGCGGCGGCGACGGTGCTGTCGCCCACGGCGGTGTAGCGGAAGCTGTCGTTGCCGGCGCCGCCCTTCAGCACGTCGGCGCCGCCACCCCCGGTCAGCACGTCGTCGCCGGCCATGCCCCATAGCGTGTTGGCGCCGGCGTTGCCGGTGATCGCGTCGGCCTGGGCCGAGCCGATCACCTGCTCGATGCTGCTATACGTGTCGCCAGCGGCGTCGCCACCCGAGGGCGCGCCGCCCAGCACCACGGTCACGCCGGCGGCCGAGCTGGCATAGGAGGCGGTGTCGGTGCCGGCGCCGCCCTGCAGGGAGTCGGCATCGGCCCCGCCTTCGAGCACGTCGTTGCCGTCGCCGCCCTCGAGATTGTCGGTGCCGGCGCCGCCGAAGAGGACGTCGTTGCCGGCATCGCCATGGACCTGGTCGTTGTCGGCCCCGGCATCGATCGAATCATTGTCGCCTTCGCCGTGCAGGGTGTCGGCCCCGGCGCCCCCGACCAGCCGGTCATTGCCGTCGCCGCCGTCGAGGATGTCCGCGCCGGCCTCGCCGGAGAGGGCATCGTCGCCGGCCCGGCCCTGGAGCAGGTCGTCGCCGAGCTCGCCGCCGATGATGTTGCGGACGGCGTTGCCGGCGAGGTTGTCGTCGTGGCTGGAGCCGTACAGGTTCTCGATGCTGGTCAGGACGTCGTTCTGGGCGTCGCCGCCGAAGGCCCCGTTGGTCTGCAGGTCGATTGCGACCTCGGCGCTCGACCCCTGGTAGTTGGCGAAGTCCGAGCCGGCGCCGCCGTTGAGGGTATCGCCGCCGGCACCGCCGCGCAGCGTATCGTCGCCGTCGCCGCCATTGATGGCATCGACGCCGTCGAAGCCGATCAGCCGGTCGGCCAAGGTCGAGCCGGTGATCGTGTCGTCGCCGGTGAAGATGGCGGCGAGCATCGCCATCTCGTCGCCGCCGCCGATGATGAGACCGGCCAGGGTCGCCAGGGGCGTGTTCATGCCGTTGATGGAGAAGACCAGCCCCGGCTTCGAGTAGGTCAGGTCGGTCACGGTGCCGGCGAAGGTCGATGGAGGGGTGTATGACAGCCCTGATCCGAAGAGGGACAGCGATCCGGTGTCGTTGAAGTTGAAGACTGCGATGATCCCCGCGATGAGGAGCGGGGGCCTCGAGAAGCCCGAGGATGCGATCTGCGACAGCGTGCCGAACTGGATGCCGTTGCCGTTGAGGCCCGCGCCGCTGTTCGTGGTGAAAGTCGCCATGGGAAAACCCCCGAGAGCCACCCCGACCATCCGAAATCGCGGCCTTTGCGGCCGTCTTGGATCGAGAGCGGCTCAAGATCGTGCAAAATCCGCGGCAGTTCGAGGATCTTCGCGGTGCCGCCACGAAGAACGCAAGAAACCATCGGGCCGGCGGAACGAAATTTCCGCCGGCTGTTCGATCATCCGGCGCGGTGGCTGCGCTGCTACAGCACGAAATCCGCCGCGGTCAGGACATGGTCGGAATAGACCGTGATGATCGCATCCTCGACATTGTTGCCGGTGGTCTCGAGGTAGACGCCGTAGCGGTTGGCGGCGAAGGCCAGCACCCGGATCTGGCCGGCGGCGGTGAAGGCGCCGGTGCCGAAGGTGAAAGCGGTGTCGCCCGGTCCGGCGCCGTTGGCGTCGATCGCCGACAGGTCGATCTTGTCGCCGGTGGTGAAGTCGGTGATCGTGTCCCGGCCGGCGGCGGCGACGGTGCTGTCGCCGGTTCCGACATAACGGAAGGTGTCGCTGCCGGCGCCGCCCTTCAGCGTGTCGGCGCCGACGCCCCCGGTGAGAACGTCGTCGCCGGCCAGGCCCCACAGGGTGTTGGCGCCGGTGTCGCCGGTCAGCGTGTCGACGAAGCCCGAGCCCAGCACCTGCTCGATGCCGGACATGGTGTCGCCGGCCGCGTCGCCGCCGGTGGAGGCGCCACCGATGACCACGGTCACCCCGGTGCCCGCGCTGGCATAGCTCGCCGTGTCGATGCCGTTGCCGCCGGTGAGAGTATCGGCCCCGGCCCCGCCCTCGAGGATGTCGTTGCCGTCGCCGCCGTCGAGCAGGTCGACGCCGCCGCCGCCGGTGATGCTGTCGTTGTCGACACCGCCGAAGGCGCTGTCGTTGCCGGCGCCGCCGTCGATCGAGTCGTTGCCGGCCTCGCCGGACAGGTTGTCGGCCCCGTCGCCGCCGACCAGCCGGTCGGCGCCGTCCCTGCCGCTGAGGATGTCGTCGCCGGCCTCGCCCGACAGCGCATCGTCGCCGCCGCGGCCATCGATGAGGTCGGCACCGCCCTCGCCGCCGATGATGTTGCGGTCGGCGTTGCCGGACAGGGTGTCGCCGAAGGCCGAGCCGTAGAGGTTCTCGATGCTGGTCAGCGTATCGCCCGCGGCGTCGCCGCTGAAGATCAGGTTGCTTTGGATGTCGACGAACACCTCGGCGCTCGACCCCTGGTAGTTGGCGAAATCCAGGCCGTTGCCGCCGTTGAGAGCGTCCGCTCCCGCCCCGCCGCGGAGCGTGTCGTTGCCGTCGCCGCCGTTGATGGTGTCGTTGCCGTCGAAGCCGATCAGAAAATCGGCCTGGGTCGAGCCGCCGATGGTGTCGGCCCCGGAGAAGATGATGGCCAGCGCCGCCATCTCGCCGCCGGGGGTGAGGAAGCCTGCGGCGACATCCGCCAGCGCCGTGTTCATGCCGGTGATGGAGAAGATCGGCGTCCCCAGCGGCTTGCTATAGGTCAGGCTGTTGACGGTGCCCTGGATCGTCGGGGGGAAATAGAGCAGCCCCACCCCGGCGATGGACAACTGCCCGGTGTCGTTGAAGGCCACGGTGCCGCCCGGCCCCACAATGATCGGGACGCCCAAGATGCCCGAGGACGCGATCTGCGAGAGCGTGCCGAATTGGATGCCGGCGCCGTTGAGGCCAGTGCCGTTGAGCACGGAGAAAACCGCCATGGAAAACCTCCCCCAAAATATGCGCGTCCCGAAATCACGACGCTTGCGGTCGCTTGGATCGGGATTGATCAAAGATTGGGCAAAATCTGCGGCAGTTCGAGAACGTTCCGGTGCCCCGGCAAAGAACGCAAGGAAGCAGCGACTGCCGGAAATTAAGTTTCCGGACAATTTTCCGATAATGACCCGGATAAAGCGGCGCGGCGGGGGATCCCGCCCTCCCCCGGTTGCGGTGGAGGGAGGGCGGGCCCGCCAGGCGCTACAGGACGAAGTCCCCTTCGGCCAGCGCGTGGTCGGAATAGACGGTGATGATGGCGTCCTCGACCTTGTTGCCGGTGGTCTCGAGATAGACGCCGTAGCGGTTGGCGGCGAAGGCCAGCACCCGGATCTGGCCGGCGGCGGTGAAAGCGCCGGTGCCGAAGGTGAAAGCGGTGTCGCCCGGTCCGGCGCCGTTGGCGTCGATCGCCGACAGGTCGATCTTGTCGCCGGTGGTGAAGTCCGTGATCGTGTCCCGGCCGGCGGCGGCGACGGTGCTGTCGCCGGTTCCGACATAGCGGAAGGTGTCGCTGCCGGCGCCGCCCTTCAGCACATCGGCGCCGATGCCTCCGGTGAGCACGTCGTTGCCGGCCATGCCCCACAGCGTGTTGGCGCCGGCGTTGCCGGTGATGGTGTCGACGAAGCCCGAGCCCAGCACCTGCTCGATGCTGCTGAAGGTGTCGCCCGCGGCGTCGCCGCCGGACGCGGCACCGGTGGCCAGGTTCACCGACACGCCGGCGGCCGAGCTGGCATAGCTGGCCGTGTCGATGCCGTCGCCGCCGGTCAGCTGATCGATGCCGTCGCCTTGTTCGCCTCCTTCCAGGATGTCGTTGCCGGCACCACCGTCCAGCTTGTCGTCGCCGGTGCTGCCAAAGAGATTGTCATTGCCGTCGCCGCCGGTGACGACATCGCTGCCCGACCCGGCATCGACCGAATCATCGCCGGCATCGCCGTGCAGGAAGTCACCGTCGCCGCCGCCGACGATCCGGTCGTTGCCGTCGTCGCCGCTGAGGACGTCTTCGCCGTTCTCGCCGGAGAGCGAGTCGTCGCCGGCATTGCCGAAGATGAAGTCGCCGCCGTCCTCGCCGCCGATGATGTTGCGGGCGTCGGTGCCGGACATGGTGTCATCGAAGCTGGAGCCGTAGAGGTTCTCGATGTCGATCAGCGTGTCGCCATCGGCGTCGCCCTCGGAGATCGTGTTGTTCTTCAGGTCGATGAACACCGCGACGCTCGACCCCTGGTAGTTGGCGAAGTCGGAGCCGGCGCCGCCGTTCAGGATGTCGCCGCCGGCGCCGCCGCGGAGCGTGTCGTTGCCGGCGCCGCCGTTGATGGCGTCATTGCCGGCGAAGCCGATCAGAAAATCGGCCTGGGTCGAGCCGCCGATGGTGTCGGCTCCCGAGAAGATGATGGCCAGCGCCGCCATCTCGCCGCCGGGGGTGAGGAAGCCTGCGGCGACATCCGCCAGCGCCGTGTTCATGCCGGTGATGGAGAAGATCGGGGTGATCGCCGGCTTGCTGAAGCTCAGGCTGGTGACGGTGCCGCCGAAATTGTTCGGAAGGGAGAACGACATCCCGGTCCCGGCGACGGTCAGCAGCCCGGTGTCGTTGAAGAAGACAGTGCCGGTGGTCGGCGTGACGATCGGAAAGCCGGCGATGCCCGTGGATGCGATCTGCGACAGCGTGCCGAACCGGATGCCGGCGCCGTTCAGTCCAGTGCCGTTGAGCACGGAGAAAACCGCCACGGAGAGACCCCCCTGTTGGCCTCGATCGGACATCGCGGCTGGACCGGCCGTCTTGGATCGAGCCTGTTGCGTTCGGCTCCGTGCTCCCGAAGGCTCGGAAGCTCTTCGGAACAGAAAAGGCGAGCCGATCCGACGAATTCAGATAAACTTCTATATAATACCATAATATGCATGCCCCGCGAACGAAAAGACCCGCCGGCCCTTGCGCCGGGCCGGCGGGTCTGGATCGGGCGGCCGGGTGCTACAGCAGGAAGTTCTCGGCCTGCAGCGCGATCGCTCCGGTGAGATTGATCACGATGTCGGCGGTGCCGTTGCCGTCCACATCGGCCGAGACCGTCGTGGTGCCGCCGGAGATCTCGTAGCGGAGCTGCCCGGCGCCGGAGAAGCCGAGCGTGCCGACGAAGAGGAAGGCCGTGTCGTTGTTCCCGGAATTGCCGTCGGCGTCGATTAGCCTCAGGGAGATCAGATCGGTCCCGGCCTGGAAGTCCTGGATCGTGTCGGTGGCCAGGGCGGTGCTGTCGGAGACGGCCGTGTAGGTGAAATAGTCTGCGCCGGCCCCGCCGTTCAGCACGTCGGCGCCGTTGCCTCCCAGAAGCACGTCGTTGCCGCCGCCGCTGAGGGTGTCGATCCCGTCGAACCCGACCAGCGCGTTGGTGAAGGCGTTGCCGGTCATGGTTGGCGATGGTGTCGCCCTCGGCCGCGGCGCCGGGAGGCGGCGGCGGGGCTACAGCACGAAATCCGCCGCGGTCAGGACATGGTCGGAATAGACCGTGATGATCGCGTCCTCCACCTTGTTGCCGGTGGTCTCGAGATAGACGCCGTAGCGGCTGCCGCCGAAGTCCAGGACCCGGATCTGGCCGGCGGCGGTGAAGGCGCCGGTGCCGAAGCTGAAGGCGGTGTCGCCGGGGGCGGCGCCGTTGGCGTCGATCGCCGACAGGTCGATCTTGTCGCCGGTGGTGAAGTCGGTGATCGTGTCCCTGCCCGCGGCCGCGACGGTGCTGTCGCCGATCGCGACATAGCGGAAGCTGTCGTTGCCGGCGCCGCCCTTCAGCACGTCGGCGCCGCCGCCGCCCGTGAGGACATCATTGCCGGCCATGCCCCACAAGGTGTTGGCGCCGGCGTCGCCGGTCAGCGTGTCGGCGAAGCCCGAGCCCAGCAGTTGCTCGAAGCCGCTCAGCGTGTCGCCCGCGGCGTCGCCGCCGGACACGGCCCCCGTCGCCAGGTTCACCGACACCCCGGCGGCCGAGCCGGCGTAGCTCGCCGTGTCGATGCCGGCGCCGCCGGCCAGCGCGTCGGATCCCGCCGCCCCTTCGAGCATGTCGTTGCCGTCGCCGCCGTCGATCTGGTCGTTGCCGGCGCCGCCCAGGAGCACGTCATTCCCGGCCTCGCCGAAGACCTGGTCGTTCTCACTGCCGGAATCGACCGAGTCATTGCCGATGCCGCCATGGATGGTGTCGATCCCGGCGCCGCCGACGAGCCGGTCGGCGCCGTCGCCGCCGCTGAGGCTGTCGTTGCCGGCCTCGCCGGAGAGGGCATCGTCGCCGCCATTGCCGACGAGGGTGTCGTCGCCCAGCTCGCCGCCGATGATATTGCGGGCGTTGTCGCCGGTGAGCTGGTCGGCGTTGCTCGACCCGTACAGGTTCTCGATGTTGTCGAGCTGGTCGCCCTCGGCGTCGCCGCCCGAGGCGGTGTCCGCCAGCAGATTGACCACGACCCCCGCCAGCGAGTCCTGGTAGTTGGCGAAGTCCGATCCCGCGCCGCCGTCCAGCTTGTCGCCGCCGGTGCCGCCGCCGAGCGTGTCGTCGCCGCCGTTGCCGTTGATGGTGTCGGCACCGTCGAAGCCGTACAGCTTGTCGGCCGCGTCGGAGCCGCCGAGCGTGTCGCTGAACCCGAAAATGGAGTCCAGGAACGCCTTAAATCTCAATAAGCTGCCGGGGTCGAGGAGGGGGGTGAACTCGATGAACTCTGGACCCAGCAGAAACGCCGGCCCTTGGAAATCGGTGAGAGTCCAGAGGAGGTTGGGGGGGAAGACGTTGAAGGAGGCGTCGGAGCGGGCCGCGTTGTCGGTCAGGCTGTAGGTCAGGCTGGTGACGGTGCCGGAGAATGCCCCGTTGACGGGGTCGTATCCCATGCCGCTGCCGGCGAGCTCCAGAATGCCACCGTCGTTGTATGCAATGGTGCCGGTGGACCCCGACATGGTCGGAGTGCCGAGGACGCCCGATTCCGCGATCTGGTTGAGCGTCGGGAACTGAATGCCGTTGCCGTTGAGTCCGGTGCCGTTGAGCACGGTGAAAATCGCCATGGGAAATTTTTCTCCGTTCAAACCATTCGCCGGCCGATCCCGGCACGGCGACCTTTGCAGCGGTCTGTCCGTGCCCGAACCTTCAAGTCTTGGGCTTCGTCAGTCCTGAAATATCCATCCCAGACAACCGGGTCTGCGCGCATGGAATTCTTTGTCTTCTCCTGGAAGATTTGCCCTGGAAAATCGAAGTCGCCGCGGAGGCCGGGCCATAAGAGGCAGGGCCATAAGAGGCAGGAGGGGTGTGGCGCGGGATATTGATCGGACCCGGCTTGGACGAACGAAAAGACCCGCCGGCCCTTGGACGGGGCCGGCGGGTCTCCCAGTCGGGATCGGGCGCCCGGGGCGGCGGTCTACCGCCCGGCCACCGTCATGCCGTCGATCCGCACCGTCGGCGCGTCCATGCCGTAGCGCAGCACCAGGTCGTCGGCCGGCACCAGGGCGCGGTACATGTCCTTCAGGTTGCCGGCGATAGTGACCTCGTTGACCGGATCGGCGAGGCGGCCGCGCTCGATCCAGAAGCCGTGGGCGCCGCGGCTGTAGTCGCCGGTGACGCCGTTGACCGACGACCCCATCAGCCCGGTGACGTAGAAGCCGTCCTGGATGTCGGCCATCAGCTCCGCCGGCGTGGCGCTGCCCGGAGCGAGGTACAGGTTGGCGGGCGAGGCGCCGGGCGGGCCGCTGGTGCCGCGCACGGCATGGCCGGTGGGGGCCAGGCCGAGCTGCCGGGCCGAGCGCAGGTCGAGCAGCCAGGTGGTCAGGCGGCCGTCCTCGATCAGGGCCCGGCGGCGGCTGGCCACGCCCTCGCTGTCGCAGGGGCGCGAGCGCAGGCCGCGGCGGATATGCGGGTCGTCGATCACCTCGATGCCCGGGGCGAAGATCGCCTCGCCCATCTTCTCCTTCAGGAAGCTGGTGCCGCGGGCGATGGCGGCGCCGTTGATGGCGCCGACCAGATGGCCCAGCAGGCTGCGCGACACCCGCGGGTCGAACACCACCGGCACCCGCGCGGTCGATGCCTTGCGCGCGTTCAGCCGGGCCACGGCGCGTTCGCCGGCGCTGCGGCCGACCCAGTCGGGCGCCTGCAGGTCCTCGGCATGGACGGCGCTGGTGTGGTCGTAATCGGTCTCCATCCCGGTGCCCTCGCCGGCGATGGCGGAGACCGAGATGCTGCTGCCGGTCGACCCGGTGACGCGGGAGAAGCCGTTGCTGGCCACCATCGCCGCCATGCTGCGGCCGAAGCCGGCGCTGGCGCCTTCGGAATTGGTCAAGCCCGCGACCGCCAGCGCCGCCTCCAAGGTAAGGTGTGTAGAAGAGACGGGACAGGATCCGCACCGTCGGCGCGTCCATGCCGGAGCGCAGCACCAGGTCGTCGGCCGGCACCAGGGCGCGGTACATGTCCTTCAGGTTGCCGGCGATAGTGACCTCGTTGACCGGATCGGCGAGGCCGCAATAGGGATCCTCCGGCACCACCCTGGCCATGGCGACGGCGCGCTCGACGATCTCGTCCAGCGCCGCCTGGCGGCGGTCGGAGGAGGAGACGATCGCCATGCGCTTGCCGATGAAGACGCGCAGGCCCAGGTCGCCGCTCTCGGAGCGTTCGACATGTTCGAGCTGGCCGAGCCGGTGGCTGATCGAGATCGAGGTGCTGTCGTACAGCACGGCGTCGGCGGCGTCGGCGCCGGCCCGCCTGGCCTTGTCGATCAGGCCGGACAGCAGGTCGAGGGTCGCGTCATGGGCAGAGGGCATCGTCCGGTCCGTCGGTTCCAGGGCCATCCGTCATGTAGCGACGCTGCCCCCGCCGCCGCAAGGTGTTAGGGGCGGGTGGTCGCAGCAGCGTGTGCGCCGGGACTTCATCTCCGCCGCCAGGACGCGCATCCTGGCGGGGCGAGTCGGGGCATGGAGGGTTGCGTGATCGGGACACGGATCGGGGCGGCGCTGGCCGCCGCCTGGCTGCTGGCCGCGGCGCCGGCCGGGGCGGTCGAGGAGGATCCCGCCTGGGCCCAGGTGCGGCTGGGCACCCAGGGGCCGGCGCAGGTGATCGGCACCTATTCCAACGGCTGCATCGCCGGCGCGGTGCAGCTGCCGCCGGAGGGCCCCGGCTACCAGATCATCCGGCTCAGCCGCAACCGCAACTGGGGCCACCCGACCCTGGTGGCGACGCTGGAGGATCTCGGCCGCAGGGCGCAGGCCGCCGGGCTGCCGCCGCTGCTGATCGCCGATATGGGCCAGCCGCGCGGCGGCCCGATCACCGACCATGCGGCGCATGAGAACGGGCTGGACGCCGACATCTGGCTCCGGCTCGACCTGCCGCTGCTGGCGCGCGAGCAGCGCGAGACGCTGAAGCCGGACTACATCACCGGGGCCTGGACCGATTACATCCCGCGCGGCGCGCTGTCGCCGCAGCAGGCGCAGCTGATCCGCCTGGCGGCGACCGAGCCGCGGGTCGAGCGCATCTTCATCCACCCGGCGATCAAGCGCGAGCTGTGCGCGATGTCCTGGAACGACCGGTCCTGGCTCAACCGGGTGCGGCCCTGGACCGGCCACAACGAGCATATCCACATCCGCATCGGCTGCCCTTCCGGCAGCCCGGAATGCCGCGAGCAGGACCCGGCGCCGCCAGGCGACGGCTGCGGTTCCGACCTGATGTCCTGGTTCCCGATGCTGGCGCCGGTGCCGCGGAAGGGCGGCAAGCCCTATGTCCCGCCGCCGCTGCCGGCCGCCTGCACGGCGGTGCTGCAGGCGCCGTGAGCCGGTTCCGTCCGCGAGGCGGGCGCGGCGGTGACGGCCGCGTCGTCCGGCTGACCACGAGCCGGCAGCGGGTCAGCCCGGCCCCACCACCTTGGTGACCACCCAGCAATGCTTGCCGATGCGGCGGGTTCGCTCGAAGCCCTGCCGCTCAAAGATCGCCAGCGTCGCGTTGTACAGGAAGGCCCCTGGGGGCGACCGGCCGTCCGTGTCCTCGGGATAGCTTTCGACCGTGCCGCCCCCCAGCCGGGCGATCTCCCGCAGGGCGCCGTCGAGGGCTGCCGCCGCCACGCCCTTGCCGCGATAGGATTTGTCGGTGAAGAAGCAGGTGATGCGCCAGTCAGGCAGGGCCCCGAGCCCGTCGCGATACGCCCGCTGGTGCTTGATGTTGGTCAGCTCCGCCGTCGGCCCGAACTGGCACCAGCCGACGCACACTGCGCCGTCATAGACCAGGGCGGCCTGGGTGCGGCCGTCGCGCACCCGGCGCTCCTTCATCAGCCGGCGCTCCTCGACCGAGTTCGCGCGTTTGGCGCCCTCCGGATGGAAATTCACGCACCAGCAGCCGCCCCAGACGCCGTTGTGCCGTTCGACCAGGCGGGAAAAGTCCGACCAGGTGGTCATGTCCAGAGGCTTCACAGAAAACCCGCCCATCGCCTTTTCCCTTCGGCTTGACCGGTGCCCGGCGGGGGAACCCCCGACGTCCGGTTCCGGTTCCGGCCGCCCGGCAGGTGTCAGTCGCGGCCCAGCAGAGCGTTCCGGGCGGCGGTCCAGCTGGCCTCGTCCGGGGCGCAGATCAGCCCGCCGGTCAGGTCGGCCGGGCGATAGGGGCTGCCGTCGAAATGGGCGCTGTGGCCGCCGGCCTCGCGGTGCAGCAGCCAGCCGGCGGCGTGGTCCCAGGGCATCAGCTTGTTGTACAGCAGCAGGTGGCAATGCCCGGCGGCGGCCATCCGGTACTAATGTGCGGCGCAGCGCAGCCACGAGCTGACGGCGACCCGCGGCAGGTTGCGGTTGACCGTCGAGCGCAGCGGCTCGGGCAGGAAGTTGGTGCCGATCACCGCGTCCATCCGCGCCACCGGCACCGGCGCGGCCACCCGCAGATCGGCGGGCGGCCGCGCCTCGCCCGCGATCCAGGCGCCCTCTCCCCGCAGCGCGAAGGCGGTGTCGCCGCACACCGGGTCGTGGATGGCGCCCAGCGCGACCTCGCCCCGGACCGTCGCCGCCGCCATCACCCCGAACAGCGGCAGGCCGGCGACGAAGTTCCGGGTGCCGTCGATCGGGTCGATGATGAAGGCCAGCTCGGCGCCGGCGATCCGGCCGATCAGGCCGGGATCCGTCTCCGCCGCCTCCTCGCCGACGATCAGGGCGGTCGGGAAGCGGGCGCGCAAAGCGGCCGAGATCGCCTGCTCGGCGGCCTCGTCGGCATCGGTGACGACGTCGAAGGCCGAGGTCTTCTGCCGCACCTGCCCGTCCCGCAGCCGCTGGAAGCGCGGCATGATCTCGGCCCGGCCGGCCTGGGCAAGGATCTCGCCGATGGCGGCGGCGTCGTGACGGGTGAGCGGCATCGGGACCTGCGGCCTAGGGAAGGCTCGAATACACCGGCGGCCCTTCGAAATCCTGCTTGCCGAGGTCGATGCCGGCATGGCGCAGGATGGCGTAAGCCATGGCGATGTGGAAATGCAGGTTCGGCAGGGCGTAGTGCAGCAGGAAGGGCAGGCCGGCGAAGCGGCGGGTGCGGCCGCCCATGGTGACGTCGATCCCCCGCGCCTCGGACCCGTCGATCTGCTCCGGCCGCAGCGTCTCGAGGGTGGCGATGGCGGCATCGAGCCGGGCGGCCAGCTCGGCAAAGCTCGACGCGGTGTCCGGGAAGCGGTGCTGGATGCCGCGGTTGAACACGGCGAAATCCTCCGCCTCCGGGTCGGGCAGCGCCAGGCCGGCCAGGCGGGACGCGGCGCCGCGGGCGCCGTCGGCGGCGATCTGCACCTGGCGGTGCAGCGGGAACATGTCAGGCGCCAGCCGGGCCTCCAGCAGGGTCGCCGGATCGAAGCCTTCGCGGACCGCATGCGCCTCCGCCTTCCTCAGGATGCCGGCGCAGTTGCCCAGCATGCGGACGAACACCGGCACCGAGGCCTGGTACATCGAGATGGTCATGTGCTCTCCCTCGACGGCGGCCCCGGCCCAGCCGCTACCGCGGCCTGAGGGCCACGGCGTAGACCAGGCTGTCGGCCTCGGCGCCGCGGAGATGCGGGGCGCGGTCGTCCTCGTCGGTGATCACCGCGGTCTCGCCTTCGGTCACCGCCAGGTGGCGGCCGATGTCGATCACCGCGGTGCCGCGCAGCACGGTGAACAGCCAGACCGACGCCGGCTCCAGCACCGCGTCGGCGTCGTCCAGCGCCGCCACCCGGTGGTCGATCTGCAGCGAGCGGTCGGCGATGACGTTGAGGTCGCGCACCGGCCCGGCCAACAGCCTGCAGCTGGTCGCGGCCTCGCCGTCGAAGTCGAAGGGCTGGTAGGGCCGGTCGATGCGGATCGTGCGCGGCGGGTCGCCGGGCTTGGCGCCAGGCTCGGCGATGGTCAGCTCCATGCCCTGGCCGGACAGCAGCATGATGGTGCGGCAGCAGCCGGGGAAGGTGGAGAAAGGGCCGTCCGCCTCGACCTCGGCCAGGCTCAGCCGCCAGCGGAATCCGGCGGGGCTGTCGGCAGGCTCGAACGCGATCTCGGCCGTCCGGCCCCCGCCGTTGCGCCAGGGCATCAGTCGGTGCTGGGCGGGCGGGATGATGCGGTTGGGCATGGGCGGCGCGACCTCGGGCAGCAAAGGCCGAATCATACCATAGGACGAGCCGCGTCCATCCGGGATCGCATCACCCCGCCCGCATCATTTGCCGTCGTGAGGGCAGCCGTCGGGGCGGGGCTTGGGGCCGCGGCGGTCGGGCGGCACCTTGCAGTTGTCGACGCGCTGTTCGTCGCTGGCCTTGTCGCCCAGCCGCTCCTTGACGGTCTTCACCGGCGTACCCGCGGGGGCGGGCGCGCCCTGGGCCGGGGCGCCGGCGGTGCCCAGGGCCAGCGCCAGTCCCATGACGGCGCCGCGGAGAAGGATCATTTGCCCCTCCCTCATCTGGCGTCATGGAAGATGATGCCGAGCGTGTGCCGCTGGCCGCTGCGCAGCCGGCTGACACCGTGGCGGAGATTGACCCGGTAGTCGCCGCGGGTGCCGGCGACCGGGCGGTGGTGCACGGCGAAGGCGACGCCGTCGCCCTGGCGCAGCGGCACCACCTCCGGCCGCGACTGCATGCGCGGCCGCTGCTCGGTCAGCACGAACTCGCCGCCGGTGAAGTCGCGGCCGGGCTCCGACAGCAGGATCGCGACCTGCAGCGGGAAGGCGAGGTCGCCGTACAGGTCCTGGTGCAGGCAGTTGAAGTCGCCCGGCTCGTATTGCAGCAGCAGCGGCGTCGGCCGGGTCTGGCCGGCGGTGTGGCAGGCCTTCAGGAAGGCCTCGTGCCGCTCCGGATAGCGGGTGTCGATGCCCATGCGCGCGTTCCAGCCATTGGCGACCGGCGCCAGCCGTGGGTACAGCGCGGCGCGCAGCCCGGCGATCGGGTCGGGCAGGGGGTAGGCGAAATACTTGTACTCGCCGCGGCCGAAGCCGTGCCGGGCCATCACCACCCGGCTGCGGAACGGCCCCTCCTCCGGGTACAGCGCGGCGATGGCGCGGCATTCCTCCGGCGTCAGCAGCGCCGGCAGCACCGCCGCGCCGTGCTGGTCCAGTTCTGCGGCCGTGTCATCCCAGTCGATCCCGGCCACCCGGTCGGCGGGAAGGGTGTCGTCAGGACGGAGTGCGGTGCGGGGCATCGGTCGGCTCCTTGTCGCTGTCATGACAGCAAGGTGGCGCGTCCGGTTCCGGCGGGCACTCCGGCTCTTGCGGTCAAATTGCGGCAGGACCCGTCCCCTGGCACAGGACCGTGGCCGGATTGCGGAGGACACGGCTTCGTTCCGCCCCGGAAACGACTTGGCCCGGGCCGATACCACCCCGACGAACCCGGCCGAGGGGCCGGTTACCTCAGGGGAGAGTGCCATGTTGAAGCGTCTGACCGACTGCAGGGCGCGGCCCGTCCTGCACCTGGTCCGTGACCTGCTGCTGGGCACCGCGCTGGCCGCCACGCTGGCGGCGCCGGCCTGGGCCGCCCAGGGCCAGTTCCGGCCGCGGGTCGAGGTCGCCTTCGTGCTCGACACCACCGGGTCGATGGCCGGGCTGATCGACGGCGCCAAGCGCAAGATCTGGTCGATCGCCACCAGCATCGTCGAGACCAATCCGGATGCTGAGATACGCATGGCCCTGGTGATCTACCGCGACCGCGGCGACGACTATGTCGCCCGCACCTACGACCTGACCGCGGACATCCAGGGCCTGTACGGCGACCTGCTGCAACTGCGCGCCGATGGCGGCGGCGACTGGCCGGAATCGGTGAACGAGGCGCTGCACGCCTCGGTCAACAAGCTGCGCTGGAGCCAGGACCAGGCCGTGCGGAAGATCGTCTTCCTGGTCGGCGACGCGCCGCCGCACATGGACTACGGCAACGCCCCGAAATACCCCGAGGTGACGGCCGCCGCCCGCCGCGCCGGCATCGTGGTCAACGCGGTGCAGGCGGGCGATGCCGGCGACACCCGGCAGATCTGGCAGGACATCGCCCAGCGCGGCGCCGGCCGCTACATCCCGATCCCGCAGGATGGCGGCCAGGTGGTGATGATCGAGACGCCCTATGACGGCGACATCATCATCCTGCAACGCCGGATCGACGCCACGGTGATCCCCTACGGCTCGGCCGGGCAGCAGGAGAGCCTGCGCGGCAAGATCGAACAGCGCGCCGCGGCCCCGGCCTCGGTGCAGGCCGACAATTCCGGCTTCTACAGCAAGCGGACCGGCCGCAGCGAGGTGGTGACCGGCGCCGGCGACCTGGTCGCCGACATCGCCGCCGGCGCCAAGTCGCTGGAGGCGGTGCCGGAGAACGAGCTGCCGGAGGTGCTGCAGGGCAAGTCGGCGGCCGAGCGGCAGGCCTATGTCGAGCAGCAGCGGACCGAGCGCGCAACGCTGACGACTCAGATGGCGGAGCTGGTCGGGAAACGCGATACCTACATCGCCGCCGAGCAGGCCAAGCAGGGGGACACGGCCTCGACCGACAGCTTCGACCGGGCGGTGGAGGAGACGCTGCAGATCCAGCTGCAGTAGGGCTACGCCCGCGGCACAGGCGTGTAGGTCACCATCCGCAGGTCGGGCGCGCCCTCGACGGTGAAGGTGGCGTGGGCGAATTCGAGCAGGCCCAGCGTGTCGTGCCGGATCCGCTTGATGCCCTCGCTGCGCTCGGCCACGTCCTGGCCGGGCCACCAGCGGCGGAATTCCGGGCTGGCCGCCTGCAGCGCCTCGACCAGCGCGGCGAAGGCAGGGTCGCCGCCGGCCCGGCTATGGTCGAGGCGGAACTTGGCCAGGACGCGGCGGGCATCCGCCTCCCAATCCACCATCAGCCGGCGATAGCACGGATCCGTGAACACCAGCCACAGGCCGTTGCGCTGCGCCGGCGGGATCGGCGCGTAGTCGCCGAACAGCGCGGCGGCCGCGGCGTTCCAGGCCAGCACGTCCCAGCGCGCCGTCTTGATGTAGGCGGGGTTCGGCAGGGTATCCAGCAGCGCCTGCAGGATCGGCGAGACCGTGGGCAGGCCGGGCGTCGGATGTGGCGGCGGGTGATGCTGCGCCAGGGCGTAAAGGTGCTGCCGCTCGGCCGGGTCCAGCCGCAGCGCCCGGCACACCCGCTCCAGGAAATCGGCGGAGACCTGGATGGCGCGGCCCTGCTCGAACCAGGTGTACCAGGTGACGCCGACCCCGGCGAGCTGGGCCACCTCCTCGCGCCGCAGCCCCGGCGTGCGGCGGCGGGACCCGGCGGGCAGGCCGACCTCGTCCGGGCTGGTGCGGGCCCGGCGGTCGCGCACGAAGTCGGACAAGGCGCGACGGTCTGCGGTGCGCTGCAGGGCGAAAACCGGCATAGGCTGTTGCTGCCACTAATAGGATAAGAACTTATCTTTTCCTATTATAAGCTATCCCCCAATCTCTGTCGCGGGCGGACTGCCGGTCCGCCGATGGAGATCCCGCATGACCGATGTGCCCTATCCCGCTGCGGCCGCGCGCCCGGCGATCCCGGCGCGACTCTGGCTCGGCCTGGCCGTGATGCTGATCGGCCCGTTCATGACTGTGATGGATGTGATGATCGTCAATGTGGCGATCCCCGGCATCCGGCGGGGGCTCGGCGCCAGCTTTGCCGAGGTCGAGCTGGTGGTGGCCGGCTACGGCCTGGCTTATGCGGTGGCGCTGATCACCGGCGGGCGGCTCGGCGACCTGTTCGGCCGGCGGCGGATGTTCATCGCCGGGCTGGCCGGCTTCACCGTCACCTCGGCCTGCTGCGGCCTGGCGCCGACGGCCGAGACGCTGATCCTGGCCCGGCTGCTGCAGGGCGGCGCCGCGGCGGTGCTGTTCCCCCAGGTGTTCGCGCTGATCCGCGTCACCTTTGTCGAGCCGCGGGCGCGCGCCACCGCCTTCGCCGCCCTCGGCGTGGTGCTGGGGCTGGCCTCGATCACCGGGCAGGTGCTGGGCGGCGTCCTGGTGGCGGCCGACCTCTGGGCCCTCGGCTGGCGGCCGATCTTCCTGGTGAACATCCCGATCGGCCTACTGGCGACCCTGGCGGCGGCGCGGCTGATCCCGGCGGACGAAGTGTCGGCCGGGCAGCGGCTCGACGGCGCCGGCGTCGCCCTCAGCGCGCTTGGCCTCGGGCTGCTGCTCTATCCGCTGATCGAAGGACGCGAGGCGGGGTGGCCGGCCTGGTCCCTGGCCATGCTCGGCGCCGCCGTGCCGGTGCTGGCCGTGTTCGCACGGCACCAGCACCGCAAATCACGCCGGCAGGCCTCGCCGCTGCTGCAGACCCGCCTGTTCCGCGATCGCACCTTCACCATCGGCGTGCTGCTGGCGCTGGTGTTCTACTCGACCCTGAATTCGCTCTACCTTGCCTTCGCCTTCCTGGCGCAATCCGGGCTCGGCCGTTCGCCGCTGGCGGCTGGGCTGGCTTTCTCTCCGGCCGGCATCGTCTTCATGGCCGCCTCGATCGCTGCCGGCCGCATCGCCCCCGAACGCCGGCGCATGGTGCTCGCCGCCGGTGCCGCGATCTCGGCCGCAGGCCAATTCGCCGCCGCTGTCACGGCGCTGCTGGCCGTGCCGCTGCAGGTGGAGGATCTGATCCCGGCGCTGATGCTGCTCGGCCTCGGCCAGGGGCTGCTGCTGACGCCGCTGCTCAACACCGTGCTCGGCGGCATCCGCGACGGTGACATCGGCTCCGCCTCGGGCATGCTCAGCACCATGCAGCAGGTCGGCGGCGCCTTCGGCGTGGCGGTGGTCGGGATCCTGTTCGCCGCGGTGCTCGACCGGGCCCGTGCCGCCGGGGCGGGCGAGGCTGTCGCCTATGCCCGCGCCTTCGCCGCCGCGGCCGGCTTTGGTGGGCTCGGCAGCCTGGTCACCCTGGGACTGCTCTTCGCCCTGCCGCAAATTGCACCGCGGGGAGGGTGACGATTCCGCGCTTTGGGCCGGCGGCCGGCTGTGGCATGACTCGCCCGTCCTCCCCTTTGAGCACAGCCGCCGCCATGCAGCCCTTCACCACGCTCACCGCCGTCGCAGCGCCGCTGCCGATCGTCAATGTCGACACCGACATGATCATCCCGAAGCAGTTCCTGAAGACGATCAAGCGCACCGGCCTCGCCGCCGGCCTGTTCTACGAGCTGCGCACCGACGAGCAGGGCAACCCGAAGGATTTCGTGCTCGACCAGCCGGCCTATCAGAAGGCGCAGATCCTGGTCGCCGGCGACAATTTCGGCTGCGGCTCGTCGCGCGAGCACGCGCCCTGGGCGCTGCTGGACTTCGGCATACGCTGCGTCATCGCGCCGAGCTTCGCCGACATCTTCTACAACAACTGCTTCAAGAACGGCATCCTGCCGATCGCCCTGCCGCAGGAGCAGGTCGAGCTCTTGATGAAGGACGCCGAGAACGGCGCCAACGCGACCGTCACGGTCGACCTGGCGACGCAGGAGATCACCCGGCCGGACGGCCAGAAGCTCCGCTTCGACCTCGACCCGTTCCGCAAGCACTGCCTGATCAACGGCCTCGACGACATCGGCCTGACGCTGCAGCAGACGAGCGAGATCGACAGCTTCGAGGCCAAGCGCAAATCGGCCCAGCCCTGGCTGACCGCCTGAGCCGCCGGGCTTCCCCCTCCGTTCCCTTCCTCCAACTTCGCTGAAGGTCGTTTCCCCATGGCTGCCAACAAGAAGCTCCTCGTCCTGGCCGGTGACGGCATCGGCCCGGAGGTGATGGGCGAGGTCAAGCGCGCCGCCCAGTGGCTGGGTAGCCACCGCGCGGTCGGCTTCGACATCGACGAGCAGCTGGTCGGCGGCTGCTCGATCGACGCCAACGGCGTGCCGGTCACCGACGCGACGATGGAGACGGCGCTGGCGGTCGACGCCGTGCTGCTGGGCGCGGTCGGCGGGCCGAAATGGGACGGCGTCGACTTCTCGATCCGGCCGGAGGCGGGCCTGCTGCGCCTGCGCAAGGATCTGGAGCTGTTCGCCAATCTCCGCCCGGCGCTGGTCTACCCGGCCCTGGCCGACGCCTCGACCCTGAAGCGCGAGGTGGTCGAGGGCCTCGACATCCTGATCGTGCGCGAGCTGACCGGCGGCGTCTATTTCGGCGAGCCGCGCGGC
This sequence comes from Inquilinus sp. CA228, assembly GCF_052078665.1. NCBI lineage: Bacteria > Pseudomonadati > Pseudomonadota > Alphaproteobacteria > Rhodospirillales > Rhodospirillaceae > Inquilinus > Inquilinus sp. CA228. Next base: position 22,316 of record NZ_JBQJIK010000094.1, read on the forward strand.
ATCACCGACCTCGGCAATGGCGAGCGCCGCGGCATCAACACCCAGGTCTACACCACGTCGGAGATCCGCCGCGTCGCCGCCGTGGCCTTCGAGCTGGCGCGCAAGCGCGGCAACCGGCTGTGCTCGGTCGAGAAGATGAACGTCATGGAATCGGGCCGGCTGTGGCGCGAGGAGGTGACCAAGCTGCACCAGGAGCAGTATTCGGACGTCCAGCTCAGCCACATGCTGGCCGACAACTGCGCCATGCAGCTGGTGCGCAACCCCAAGCAGTTCGACGTCATCGTCACCGACAACCTGTTCGGCGACATGCTGTCGGACGAGGCGGCGATGCTGACCGGCTCGCTCGGTATGCTGCCCTCGGCCTCGCTCGGCGCGCCCGACGCCGCCGGCCGGCGCCGCGCGCTGTACGAGCCGGTGCACGGCTCGGCCCCGGACATCGCCGGCCAGGGCAAGGCCAACCCGATCGCGACGCTGCTCAGCTTCGGCATGATGCTGCGCTACAGCTTCGACCTCGGCGCCGAGGCCGACCTGCTGGAGGCGGCGGTGTCCGACGTGCTCGACCGCGGCATCCGCACCGCCGACATCGCCGGCACCGGCGCGACGCAGGTGGTCTCGACCGGCGACATGGGCACCGCGATCCTCGAGGCGATGGCTGCTCGGTCGCGTTAACCTCTTCTTGGGTATTTGTGCAGTGCAACAGGGCGGGACCGTTGGCCCCGCCCCTTTTGTCTGGCATTTCGGCAGTCCCGGCGCATTACCGAATCAATTTTATGCGATTCGCGCCGGTTGCCGCTGTGGATAGTTCCGACTGTTCTTCCCGGTGGCACTTTTTTCGGCCGGTTGACGTAGCGTCCGGCTGGGTTCTGCCGCTTCGAAGGTATTCAATCTCATCGAGACCTTGAACAGTGCTTGACGGCGCCGCCGACTTTGGCGTGACGTAACTGTTACAAGCGCAACATTGCGCAACAGATCGGTCACGGCCGGGGGGGACATGCCGAGATGAAGCAGGGGATTTCGCGTCTGGCGTTGGGGGTGGCGGCGATGTCCGCCGGGGCGGGGCTCGGGGCCGGGGCGGCGAATGCGGCCGGCTTCTTCATCCAGGAGCAGAGCGTGACCGGCCTCGGCCGCGCCTTCGCCGGCGGGGCCGCCGCGGCGGACGACGCCAGCACCATCTTCTTCAACCCGGCCGGCATGACCTTCCTGAAATCGGGTGAGGTCCAGTCCGGCGGCAGCCTCCTGATCCCGGATTCCGAGCTGAAGGACGACGGCTCGACCATCGACTATCCCGGCATCGCCGCCGCCGGGGTGCCGAACCGGCCGCCGGGGCCGATCTCGGGCCACAGCAAGAGCAACAACCCCTACGACCCGACGCTGGTGCCGCACGGCTATGTCGCGCTGCCGGTGCCGAACACCGACAACCGCCTCTGGGTCGGCGTCGGCCTCGGCGCCCCCTTCGGGCTGGAGAGCGAGTACAACAGCAACTGGTTCGGCCGCTACGACGCCACCAAGACCCAGCTGCTGGTCTACAACTTCTCGCCCACCGTCGCCTACCGGGTGAACGACTGGCTGTCGATCGGCGGCGGCATCGACATCTCCTATGCCTGGGCCAAGCTCGAGGGCGCCGTGCCGAGCCCGTTGGGCGGCCTGCCGACGCCGTTCGGCGGGGATGGCGACCTGACGATCAAGGGCGAAAGCTGGGCCGTCGGCTACAACATCGGCGCCATCGTGCAGCCGGTCGAAGGCACCCGCATCGGCGTGCATTTCCGCTCCGGCGTCGACCACATGCTGGACGGGTCGGCCAAGCTCGACGGCCTGACCTTCCCGCCCGGATTCCCGTCGGCGAATTTCGCGACCGACGGCCGCGCCAAGCTGAACCTGCCGCCGATGCTGTCCTTCGGCATCCGCCAGGAGGTCACGCCGCAGATCGCGCTCCTGGCCGGCGCCACCTGGTACGGCTGGTCGTCGTTCCAGGAGATCCGGGTCACGCGCGCCGACGGCGGCGACGACCTGGTGAACGCCCAGCGCTACCAGGACACGCTCGGCGTCTCGATCGGCGGCGAATACTATTGGAACGACGACCTGACGCTGCGCGCCGGATTCCAGTACGACCCGACGCCGACCAAGACCGGCTTCCGCTCCAGCCGCACCCCGGACGGCGACCGCTACTGGCTGTCGGCCGGCCTCAGCTACGATTTCATGGAGAACATGTCGGTCGACTTCGCCTACACCCACATCTTCATCGACGGCCGCAACATGGATGCGCAGCGCGACTTCTATGAGGGCACGCCGATCGAGACGCAGGTGTCCTACAACGCCGGCAACAGCAGCGGCGTCGACATCCTGGCGCTGGGGCTGCGCTATCGATTTTAACGGCACGTTCCGTCCCCCACACTGTCATGCTCGGGCTTGACCCGGGCATCCAGGAATGTCGATGCCACTCTGGGTGGTCCCTGGATTGCCGGGTCAAGCCTGGCAATGACAGTTGAGGTAGGCCGGGATCGCAGCCTTTACGGCTGCACCCCCGCCCGGCGCAGCTCGTCGCCGAGCCGGCCGGACACCCACAGACCGTACATGCGGACGTCGCTGAGCAGCGACCACAGCGGGTGGGTGAAGGTCGCCGGGCGGTTGTGCTCGACGAAGAAATGGCCGATCCAGGCGAAGAGATAGCCCGACACCAGCGCCGCCAGGAGCCACCACCAGCTGCCGGTGACGATCAGCAGGAGCAGGCACAGCAGCGCCAGGCTGGTGCCGATGAAGTGCAACGCCCGCGTCCGCGGCCGCGCGTGCTCGCGCAGGTAATAGGGCCAGAAGGCGGAATAGCTCGGCAGCCTCTCGGCCATCTCCGTTCCTCCCTTGTCCAGCGCCAGCCGTCCCCTGACGGCATGATCGCCGCGCATGATTCGCATGGCTGTGCCATTGCGCCCGGATCGGCATACATTCTACCGAGTGCATCCCTTTCAGCAATCGAACAGCCGGATTACGGATATGGGCTATCGGGTCGCGGTCATCGGAGCCACCGGCAATGTCGGTCGCGAGATGCTTTCCATCCTCGCCGAGCGGGAGTTCCCGGTCGATAAGGTCGTCGCGCTGGCGTCGGAGCGCTCGATCGGGCGCCAGGTCTCCTTCGGCGAGGACGACATCCTCGACGTGCAGGATCTCTCCAAGTTCGACTTCAAGGGCATCGACATCGTGCTGTCCTCGCCGGGCGCCAAGATCTCGGCGGTGCACAGCCCGCGCGCGGCCAAGGCCGGGGCGGTGGTGATCGACAACACCTCGCATTTCCGGATGGATCCGGACGTGCCGCTGGTGGTGCCCGAGGTCAACCCGCAGGCGATCGCCCAGTTCAACCGCAAGGGCATCATCGCCAACCCGAACTGCTCCACCATCCAGTTGGTGATGGCGCTGCGGCCGCTGCACGCGCTGGCCAAGATCCGCCGCGTCGTGGTCTCGACCTACCAGTCCGTCTCCGGCGGCGGCAAGGAGGCGATGGACGAGCTGTTCAACCAGACCCGCGCCGTCTTCGTGAACGACCCGATCGTGAAGGAGAAGTTCACCAAGCAGATCGCCTTCAATGTCATCCCGCACATCGATTCCTTCATGGATGACGGGTCGACGAAGGAGGAGTGGAAGATGATGGTCGAGACCAAGAAGATCCTCGACCCCGCGATCAAGGTCGTCGCCCATTGCGTGCGGGTGCCGGTCTTCATCGGCCATTCCGAGATGGTGAACATCGAGTGCGAGAACCCGATCTCCGCCGGCGAGGCGCGGGCCGCGCTGAAGCGGGCGCCGGGCATCGCGGTGGTCGACCACCGGCAGGATGAGGGCTATGTCACCCCGGTCGAATGCGCCGGCGAGGACCAGGTCTTCGTCAGCCGCATCCGCGAGGACGTCACGGTCGAGAACGGCCTGTCCTTCTGGGTGGTCGCCGACAATCTGCGCAAGGGCGCGGCGCTGAACGCGGTCCAGATCGCCGAGATGCTGGTCAAGGACGGCCATCTGCGCAAGGCCGCCTGACACCGTCCGACGACCGTCGCGGAAGGGGATCCCGGCCGGGATCCTCTTTCGTTTTATGCCGAGCCGATCTTCCTAATCCTTTTGGTTATCCGTCCGTTCCGATCTGGACAATTTTATCTAATTTCCATAGATAGGGATGGTGTCCCCCCTTTTGCGGAACGGCGCATGAGCTGTCTGACCGTCCATGAGCTCGAGCTGTCCGCCCGGGTGTTGCTGCGCCGGCACGGCCCGGGCGCGCCGGACGAGGCGCGCCGCCAGGCCGAGACTTGCGCGCCCGGCGGCGAGCGGCACTGGGTGGCGACCTGGCTGGTAATCGCCGAGCTCTGCGAGGAACTGCTGGCGGGTGCCGGCCCGGTCACGCATCCGGCAGGGTGAAGACGGCGCAGGGCGCCGCGATGCCGCGCAGCGGGTGCTCGCCCAGCGGCACCAGCGGCGCCGCGGTCTCGGCGGCGAGCGCGCCGGAGATCAGCACCGCCCGGCCGAGCGGCCGGCATAGCCCCTCCAGCCGGCTGACCAGGTTGACCGCCGGGCCGATGGCGGTGAAGTCCAGCCGGTCGGCGGCGCCGATATTGCCCCACATCATCTCGCCCAGATGCAGCGCCGCGCCGAACGGCAGCGGCGGCCGGCCCTGGGCCTGCCGCGTGGCGTCGAGATGGGCCATGCCGGCGCGGGCGGCGGCGACCGCGCGCAGCGCCGCCTCGCAGGCCTCGCCGGCCTCGGCCGGGGTGCCGGTGACCGGGAAGATCGCCAGCAGCCCGTCGCCCATGAACTTCAGCACCTCGCCGCCGAAGGCGTGCACCGCCCCGGCGATGCGGTCGAACCAGGCGTCGAGCGTGGCGATCACCTCGGCCGGCGCCATCGCCTCGGACAGGGCGGTGAAGTCGCGCAGATCGGCGCAGAGCAGGGCGGCGCGGATGGTCTCGCC
>NZ_JBQJIK010000095.1:0-27027 GCF_052078665.1 Inquilinus sp. CA228
ATTCCGGCGGGACCCTGGCCGCGCCAGGGTCGCCGGCGCCGGCACGGCCAGGGTCCCGCCGGAATCGGCCAAAGCCTCGGCGGCCAGCAGGCCGAGGCCGGCGCCATTGGTCAGGATCGCCAGCCTTTCGCCGTTCACCTTCAGGCCGCTGGCCAGGGTCTCTACCGCGTCGAACAGCTCTGCCAGGTCGAACACCCGCAGCATGCCGGCGCGGCGGAAGGCGGCGTCGTACACCGCGTCGGGGCCGATCAGCCCGTCGGCGTCGCCGGCCCGCGCGTCGCCGCGTCCGGGCCGGATCACCACCACTGGCCGGGTGCGGGCGGCGAGGCGGGCGGCCGACAGGAATTTGCGGGCGTGGCTGATGGTCTCGACATGCAGTAGCACGGCGCGGTCGGCGGGGAAGCGGTAGATGCCGGCGCTGATGGCCGGGAAGGCAATGCCGGCGCAGCCATTGTCCTGGGCCAGGCGCAGCGCGGCGCGGTAGCAGCCGGCCAGGAGCTCGTCCTCGCCCCGGCCGCCGCCGTGCCAGACCGGGCCGACGCAATGGATCACATGCCGCGCCGGCAGCCGGTAGCCTCTGGTGATGCGGGCCGCGCCGGTCGGGCAGCCGCCCAGGGTCCGGCATTCGGCGAGAAGCTCGGGGCCGGCGGCGCGGTGGATGGCGCCGTCGACGCCGCCACCGCCCGACAGGCTCTCATTCGCCGCGTTGACGATCGCGTCGACCGGCAGCCGGGTGATGTCCCCGACCGCGATCTCCAGCGATGCCGTCACGGCGCGGCGCTCATGGCTCTACTCCGCGGCGCTCTTCTGCTCGGTCTTGGCGCGCTCGATGCCGGCGACGATCATCTCCGCCGCCTTCTGCGGGCCGTCCCAGCCGAGGATGCGGACCCACTTGCCCTTCTCCAGGTCCTTGTAGTGGGCGAAGAAATGGGAGATCTGGTCGCGCAGGATCTCCTGCAAATCCTCGTAGCTCTGCACCTTGGCGTAGTAGGGGTGCAGCTTCGACACCGGCACCGCCAGAATCTTCTCGTCCTCGCCGGCCTCGTCCTCCATCAGCAGCACGCCGACCGGGCGGGCGCGCAGCACCGCGCCGGGCATCACGGCATGGCGGCCGACGACGATGACGTCGACCGGGTCGCCGTCGCCCGACAGGGTGTGCGGGATGAAGCCGTAATTGCCCGGATAGGCCATCGCCGTGTGCAGGAAGCGGTCGACGAACATCGCGCCCGATTCCTTGTCGAGCTCGTACTTCACCGGCACCCCGCCCATGGGGTTCTCGATGATGACGTTGATGTCGAAGGGCGGGTTCACCCCGACCGCGATCTTGCTGATATCCATGTCGGCCCTGGTCTGTGGTCCTCGGGGGTTCCGGGCGCGGACCATAATGCGGTCCGCGCCCGGCGGCTAGTGCCGAGCCATTCCCTCCCCGCGCATCGCCCCGTCTTTTTTGTGCGGTGCAGCGAAACCGGCGGGCCGGTCTCTTACCGCTTCTGAGCCAAGGCGTCGTAGGCGGCCAGCGCCGCCGCGGTGACGATCTCGTTCACGGTCGCGCCCATCTGCACCACCTGCGCCGGCTTCTGCAGCCCGCACAACAGCGGCCCGATCAGCGAGGCGCCGGCCAGCTTCTGGATCATCTTGGCGCCGATATTGGCCGCGTTCAGCGCCGGCATGATCAAGAGGTTGGCCGGGCCGGACAGGCGGGCGAAGGGGTACAGGCGCTTCATCAGCGCATAGTCCAGCGCCACCTCGGCGGTCATCTCGCCGTCGTATTCGAAATCGACCCCGCCGGCCTCGGCGCGGGCGTCCATGATCGTCACCGCGTCGCGGATGCGCTGGGTGAACTCGCGCATCGGCTGGCCGAAATTGGAGGAGGAGACGAAGGCCAGCCGCGGCTCGTGCCCCAGCGCCCGGGCCTTGGCCGCGGCCTGCAGGGCGATGTCGACCAGCAGCTCCGGGTCCGGTCGCTCATGCACCGTGGTGTCGGCGATCAGCACCGTGCCGCCGCGCACCGTCAGCATCGACAGGCCGAAGGGCACATGGTCCGGCGCCGGGTCGATGACCCGAGTGATCTCCTCGAAGCAGGTGGTGAAGTTGCGGGTCAGGCCGGTGACCATGGCATCGGCGTCGCCATGCGCGACCATGCAGGCGGCGAAGATGTTGCGGCCTTGGTTGACCATGCGGGCCACGTCGCGCTGCAGCAGGCCCTGGCGCTGCAGCCGGCCATAGACGAAGTCGATATAGCGCTCATTGTGCTGCGACAGCCGGGCGTTGTGGATCTCCAGCTCGGCCACGGTCGCCTCGGGCAGGCCGATCCGGGCCATGGTCTCACGCACCCGCTCCTCGCGGCCGATCAGGATCGGCGTGCCGTAGCCGGCGGCGCGGAAGGCGATGGCGGCGCGGATCGTCCGCTCCTCCTCGCCCTCGGCGAAGACCACGCGAGTCTTGGCCGACGCGACCTTGTCGAAGATCAGCTGCAGCTTGTCGGCGGTCGGATCCAGGCGGCGGCGCAGGCTCTGGCGATAGCCGGCGACATCGGTGAGCGGCTTGCGGGCGACGCCCGATTCCATCGCCGCCTCGGCTACGGCCAGCGGGATCTCCTCGATCAGCCGGGGGTCGAACGGCACCGGGATGATGTAGTCGGGGCCGTAGCGCAGCCGGCGGCCGGAATAGGCGCTGTCGACCTCGTCCGGCACGTCCTGCCGCGCCAGCCGGGCCAAAGCGTGGGCCGCGGCCAGTTTCATCGCCTCGTTGATGGTGCTGGCGCGGACGTCCAGCGCGCCGCGGAAGATGTAGGGGAAGCCGAGGACGTTGTTGATCTGGTTCGGATAGTCCGACCGCCCGGTGGCGATGATCGCGTCCGGCCGCACCGCCTTGACCTCGTCCGGCGCGATCTCCGGGTCCGGGTTGGCCAGGGCGAAGACGATCGGCCGGTCGGCCATCGACCTGACCATGTCCTGGGTCATGGCGCCCTTGACCGACAGGCCGATGAACACGTCGGCGCCCTTGACCGCCTCGGCCAGGGTCCGGTGCGGCGTGTCGACGGCATGCGCCGCCTTCCACTGGTTCATGCCCTCGGTGCGGCCCTGGTACACCACGCCCTTGCTGTCGCACAGGATGATGTGCTGCGCCGGCACGCCCAGCGACTTGAACAGCTCGACCGAGGCGATGGCGGCGGCGCCGGCGCCATTCAGCACCAGGCGGGTCTCGCGGATGTCGCGGCCGGTCAGCTCCAGCGCGTTGATCAGCCCGGCCGCGGCGATGATCGCGGTGCCGTGCTGGTCGTCGTGGAACACCGGGATGTCCAGGAGCTCGCGCAGCCGGGCCTCGATGATGAAGCAGTCCGGCGCCTTGATGTCCTCGAGGTTGATGCCGCCGAAGGACGGGCCCAGGAAGCGCACGCAGTTGACGAACTCGTCGACGTCGCGGGTGTCGACCTCCAGGTCGAAGCCGTCGACATCGGCGAAGCGCTTGAACAGGACGGCCTTGCCCTCCATCACCGGCTTGCTGGCCAGGGCGCCGAGGTCGCCCAGGCCCAGCACCGCGGTGCCGTTCGAGATCACGGCGACGATGTTGCCCTTGGCCGTGTAGTCGTAGGCCGTGGCCGGATCGGCATGGATCCTGAGGCACGGCGCGGCGACGCCCGGGGAATAGGCCAGCGACAGGTCGCGCTGGGTGGTCAGCGGCTTGGTCGCGCTGATCTCAAGCTTGCCGGGGCGGCCCTGGGCGTGCAGGGCGAGGGCATCGTCGTCGAGCGAGGTCTTGGTCATGATGTCCAGCGGCGCGGCGTGACGGGCCGAGTAATGGACCCTTCGGCGGGATAGACCGTCAAGCCTTTCCGACTGTGGCTTTGATGCAACGCCGCGCCATCTTCGCGCGACCCGTTGAAAAGGCGCTTGCGGAGCGCAGCGGCGATCCCGTATCTCTCGCTCCTACTCCAATTCCAGGGAGGATCGTGCAATGACCATCGTTCTCGCTACCCGCGGCAAGGCCGCCTGAACGTCTGCACGATCAGTCTTCGTCGATTCACGACCTGACACCTTCCCTGCGCTGACCTGATCGCTGCCGACACGCCGGACGTCCCTCACGGGCCGCCTCCGACGACTCCGCATCCGATCGTCCCTCCAACCGTCCACCCCATTCCGCCCGGCATCACGCTTGGCGGGGTCGCCCCGTCCGACCCCCATCGGCCCGACCGTTGTCGGCCGGACGGTTTTTCCACCTCCAAACCTCATGGAGACCATCATGTTCGTCTCGAACGAGAAGCGTGCCTTCCGTCCGTCTCTGTCGCTCGTCGTCGTCGCCTTTGCGGAGCTGGGCCGCGTCCTCGTGACGCCGCGCCGAAAACCCCGCGATGCCGACTCGCTGAGCGAGCATCTGAAACGGGACGTCGGGCTACGATCTTGATACGGGCGCGGGGCGGGGCCATCGGGTTCCGCTCCGCCGCTTCCCGTCGATAGATCGACCCTCGTCCATCGGCCTCCGGTCGGGCGCGACCGCATGTCGCCGCCCGGGCCGCGGGGCATTCGACGCTGGATAGGACTACAATCATGTACGCATATCGTGCGCCGCCCCAGCCGGCTGCGCCGGCGGTGCGGCTTGTCCCCCTGGTCACGGCGCAGGACCGGGCCGTGTTCGGCTCGCTCCGGGTCGCGCCGGACCAGTCGGGCTTCGTCGCCTCCAATGCGGAGTCGATCACCGAGGCCGACGGCTCGCCCTGGTGCGCCGCGCTCGGCGTCTGTGACGCCTTCCATGGCGGGCCGGTCGGCTTCGTCATGCATGCGCTGGACCCCGAGGACGGCCATCGCTGGATCACCCGGCTGATGATCGACGTCCGCTACCAGGGCCGCGGCTTCGGCCGCTCCGCCCTGCGGGCGACGCTCGCCATCATGGACCGGCTGCCCCGCAGCGAGCGGGTGCTGCTGGGCGTGGTGCCGGGCAACGCCGCCGCCCGCCGGCTCTACGCCTCCGAGGGCTTCGTCGAGACCGGCGAAACCTTGGGCGACGAGCTGGTGCTGCAGCGAATCCTGCACCGAGTCGAGGCCGCCTGACCGGCGGCCTCGACTTCCCCTTCTCTTTCACCGGAACCAAATCCGGGCTACGGTCCGGCCTTCGCCGATCCGATCCCCGTATTCCCGTGTCGACAGCCTTGCCCGACAGCAGCACCCCCGCGACGACCGATCCCGCCATCACGCCGATGATGGCGCAGTATCTGGAGGCCAAGGCGGCCCATCCGGACTGCCTGCTGTTCTTCCGCATGGGCGATTTCTACGAGATGTTCTTCGACGACGCGGTCAAGGCCGCGGCGGCGCTCGACATCGCCCTGACCAAGCGCGGCCAGCACCAGGGCGAGGACATCCCGATGGCAGGCGTCCCCGCGCACAGCCACGAGGCCTATCTGGCCCGGCTGATCCGGCAGGGCTTCCGGGTGGCGCTGTGCGACCAGACCGAAAGCCCGGAGGACGCCCGCAAGCGCTCCGGCAAGACCCTGGTGCGGCGCGAGGTGGTGCGCATCGTCACCCCCGGCACCGTCACGGAAGACGGCCTGCTCGAACCCCGCGCCGCGAATCACCTGGTGGCGCTGGCCGATGTCGCCGGCACCCTGGCCATCGCCGCGGTCGACATCTCCTCGGGCGAGCTGGTGACCGAGCCGACGGCGCCCGACCGGCTGGGCGCCGCCCTGGCCCGCTTCGACCCGAGCGAGATCCTGCTGCCCGAGCGGGTGCTGCAGAATCCGGAGCTGTTCGAGCTGCTCGGCGACTGGAAGATGCGGCTGACGCCGCAGCCCTCCGCCCGCTTCGACAGCGAGAACGGCCGCCGCCGCCTGCAGGATCTGTTCCGGGTCGGCACGCTCGACGCCTTCGGCAGCTTCGAGCGGGCCGAGGTCGCCGCCGCCGGCGCCCTGGTCGACTACATCCAGCTGACCCAGAAGGCGCTGCCGCGGCTGTCGCCACCGCGCCGCCTGCCGCGCGGCGCGGTGATGGAGATCGACGTCGCCACCCGCCGCAACTTGGAGTTGACCCGGACCCTGTCGGGCGACCGCCGCGGCAGCCTGCTGGCTGCGATCGACCGCACCGTCACCGGCCCCGGCGCCCGGCTGCTGGCGGGCCATTTGGCGGCGCCGCTGACCGATCCCGAGGCGGTGGCCGAGCGGCTCGACGCCGTCCAGGCGCTGGTCGAAGACGGTCGGCTGCGCGACGACCTGCGCACGCTGCTGCGCGCCTGCCCGGATGCGGAGCGGGCGCTGACCCGGCTCGGCCTCGGCCGCGGCGGCCCGCGCGACCTGGCGGCGATCCGCGACGCGCTGCGCCAGGGCGGAGCCCTGCGCGAGCGGCTGGGCGCGCCCCGCTTCCTCCTCGAGCTGCCGCCGCTCCTGTCCCGCGCCGCGGCCGAGCTCGGCGAGCATGACGCCTTGGTGGACCGGCTGGCCCGGGCCCTGGCCGAGGAGCTGCCGCTCTTGATCCGCGACGGCGGCTTCATCGCCGCGGGCTACCTGCCGGAGCTGGACGAGGTCCGCACCCTGCGCGACGAATCCCGCCGCCTGATCGCGGCGCTGCAGCAGCGCTATGTCGACGAGACCAGGATCTCGACCCTGCGGATCCGCCACAACAACGTCATCGGCTATCACATCGAGGTCTCGGCCAACCAGGCGGACAAGCTGCTGCAGCCGCCGCATGTCGGCACCTTCATCCATCGCCAGACCATGGCCTCGGCGATGCGCTTCACCACGGTCGAGCTCGGCACGCTGGAGCGGTCGATCGGCGAGGCGGCGGACAAGGCGCTGGCGCTCGAGCTGCGGCTGTTCGCCGACCTGGTCGGCGAGGTCGGCGGCCGGGCCGAGGCAATCTCCGGCGCCGTCCGCGCCCTGGCCGGCTTCGACGTCGCCGCCTCGCAGGCCGAGCTGGCGGTCGAGCGCCGCTACTGCCGGCCGAAGGTGACCGGCGATACCGGCTTCCGGATCAAGGGCGGCCGCCACCCGGTGGTCGAGATCGCCCTGGCCGAGGCGCAGGGCGGCCCCTTCGTCGGCAATGACTGCGACCTGTCGGAAGACCGCCGACTGTGGCTGCTGACCGGCCCGAACATGGCCGGTAAATCGACCTTCCTGCGCCAGAACGCGCTGATCGCGGTGCTGGCCCAGATGGGCGGCTTCGTGCCGGCGGAGGAGGCCGAAATCGGCGTGGTCGACCGCCTGTTCAGCCGCGTCGGCGCCGCCGACGACCTGGCCCGCGGCCATTCCACCTTCATGGTCGAGATGGTGGAGACTGCGGCGATCCTGAACCAGGCCGGCCCGCGGGCGCTGGTCATCCTCGACGAGATCGGCCGCGGCACCGCCACCTTCGACGGGCTGTCGATCGCCTGGGCCTGCGTCGAGCACCTGCACGAGACCACGCGCTGCCGGGCCCTGTTCGCCACCCACTACCACGAGCTGACGGCGCTGCAGGCGCGGCTGCCCCGGCTGGCCTGCCACACCATGCGGGTCAAGGAGTGGCAGGGCGACATCGTCTTCCTGCACGAAGTGGCGCCGGGCACGGCCGACCGCTCCTACGGCATCCATGTCGCCCGGCTGGCCGGGCTGCCCGCCGCCGTGGTCGGAAGGGCGCAGGAGGTGCTGGAGGCGCTCGAGGTGGGCAAGGAAGGCCGCAGCGTCGCCCGGCTGGTCGACGACCTGCCGCTGTTCTCGGCCGCGGCCGCGCGTCCGGCCGCCGCCCCGGCGGCGCCGGCCGGCCCGTCCGAGCTCGAGACCGCGCTGTCGGCGCTCGACCCCGATGCGATGACCCCGCGCGAAGCGCTCGAACGGTTGTATGCTTTGAAGGCGTTGCTCATTTAAGACAAATCATGCCCGACGAGACCATCACCCGCCCCGGCCTTCGTGGCCGCCTCCGCCGCTTCCTGCCCTACGGCGCCACCGCCGCCGAGCCGGTCCCGGCGCCGGCCGCGACCCGGCGTGGCGGCGAGACCATCGAGGCGCCGCTCGACATCGTCGATCCGGCGGCGCTGGAGCAGCGGCTCAACCAGGCGATGGCCCCGGGCGATACGCGCGGTGACGCGCAGACGCAGCGGGCCGAGATCCTGGCGGCTTTGCGCGAGACGCTGGCCGCCGGCCGCGCGGTGATCCGCCGCCGCTTCGTCGAGGAGACAGAGTCGGCCGATGCCTGCGTCGCCGAAACCGCCTGGCTGATGGATGTGCTGATCGGGGCGCTGGCCTCGCTCACCGTGTCGCGGCTGTTCCCGGTGTCGAACCCGACCGTGGGCGAGCGCTTCGCCGTCGCCGCGGTCGGCGGCTACGGAAGGGGCGAGCTGGCGCCGTTCTCCGACATCGACCTCCTGTTCCTGCTGCCCTACAAGCGCAACCCGCGGGTCGAGCAGGTGGTCGAGTACATGCTCTACCTCTTGTGGGATCTCGGGCTGAAGGTCGGCCATTCGGTGCGCTCGGTCGATGACAGCCTGCGCCTGGCCCGCACCGACACCACCATCTGCACCAGCCTGATGGAGACGCGGCTGCTGTGGGGCGAGCAGTCGCTCTACGACACGCTGCGCCGCCGCTTCATCGAGGAGGTGACGGCCGGCACCGGCGCCGCCTTCACCGAGGCCAAGCTGGGCGAGCGCGACAGCCGCCACCGCCGCATGGGCGACAGCCGCTACGTGCTGGAGCCGAATGTGAAGGAGGGCAAGGGCGGCCTGCGCGACCTGCAGACGCTGTTCTGGATCGGCAAGTACCTGTACCAGGTCGACGATGTCGACGGCCTGGTCGCCAAGGGCGTGCTGACCGGGGAGGAGGCGCGGCGCTTCCGCCGGTCGGAGAGCTTCCTTTTGGCCGTGCGCTGCCACCTGCACTACCTGACCGGCCGGGCCGAGGACCGCCTGACCTTCGACCTGCAGCCGGAGCTGGCGCGCGTCGCCGGCTACACCGACCATGCCGGCGCCAAGGGCGTCGAGCGGCTGATGAAGCACTACTTCCTGGTCGCCAAGGAGGTCGGCAGCCTGACCCGGATCTTCTGCGCGGCCTTGGAGGCGGAAAGCCAGCGCCGGCCGAAGCGCGGCCTCGCCTTCCTGGGCTTCTCGGCGCCGATGGTCGACGGGCTGCCGCTCGACGGCGACCGCATCAGCCTGGCCGGCGAGAAGCCGCTGCGCGACCATCCGGTCGACATCATCCGGCTGTTCCGGGTGGCGCAGGCGCGCGACCTCGACATCCATCCGGCGGCGCTGAAGCTGATCACCCGCAACATCGACCTGATCGCCGGGCTGCGCGACGACCCGGAGGCGAACCGCATCTTCCTCGAGATCCTGACCGCGGAGCAGGACCCCGAGATCCCGCTGCGGCGGATGAACGAGGCCGGCGTGCTGGGCCGCTTCGTGCCGGATTTCGGCCGGGTCGTGGCGCAGATGCAGTACGACATGTACCATACCTACACGGTCGACGAGCACACGCTGTTCGCGCTCGGCATCCTGCACAAGATCGAGACCGGCAAGGCGGCGGACACGCTGCCTCTGGCCACCCAGGTGATGCGCAAGACTGGGTCGCGCCGGGCGCTCTATGTCGCCCTCCTGTGCCACGACATTGCCAAGGGCCGCGGCGGCGACCATTCGGTGCTCGGCGCCCGCGTGGTGCGCAAGCTCGGCCCCCGCTTCGGCCTGACGCCGGAGGAGACCGAGACGGCGCAGTGGCTGGTGCGCTGGCACCTGCTGCTCAGCGACACCGCCTTCAAGCGCGACATCGAGGACGACAAGACGGTGCAGGATTTCGTCGCCGCGGTGGAAAGCCCGGAGCGGCTGCGCCTGCTGCTGGTGCTGACCGCGGCCGACATCAGCGCCGTCGGCCCCGGCCGCTGGACCGCCTGGAAGGCGACGCTGATGTCCGAGCTGTACCATAGGGCCGAGGAGCGGCTGTCCGGCGCCGACGAGGCGGTCGGGGTCGAGCATCGCGTCAACCGGGCCAAGACCCTGCTGCGCCAGGCGCTGGCGGACTGGCCGCCAGCGGCGGTCGAATCCTATGCCGGCAAGGCCAGCCGCGGCTATTGGCTGGCCTTCGACGGCGCCACCCAGGCCCGCCACGCCCGGCTGGTGCGTGCGGCGGAGGCGGAGGGCGAGCCGCTGGCGGTTGACATCCAGGTCGACCGGCAGCGCACCGTGGCCGAGCTGACCATCCACACCGCCGACCATCCCGGCCTGTTCTCGCGCCTGGCCGGCGCCATCGCCGTCTCCGGCGGCACCATCGTCGAGGCCAAGATCTTCACCTTCGCCGACGGCATGGCGCTCGACACCTTCCTGGTCCAGGACGCGGTCGAGGGCGGCGCCTTCGACGCGCCGGAGAAGCTGGCCCGGGTGCGGATCGCGATCGAGCGCAGCCTGTCCGGCGAGATGAAGATGTCGGCCGAGCTGGAGCGGCGGCACCGCAGCTATCCGCGGCTGCATTCGGTGTCGATCGCGCCGCGCGTGCTGGTCGACAACGAGGCCAGCCGCACCCACACGGTGATCGAGCTGAACGGCCGCGACCGGCCGGGCCTGCTGCATGCGGTCGGCCGGGCCCTGACCGGCCTCGGCCTGCAGATCTCCTCGGCCAAGATCTCGACCTTCGGCGCCCGCGCGGTCGACGTGTTCTACGTCAAGGACGTGTTCGGCCTGAAGGTCGAGCACGACGCCAAGCTGGCGCAGATCCGCAAGACCCTGGGCGATGTGCTGGCCGACCCGGTCGCCAAGCCCCTCCCCGCCGCCCCCAAGCGCCGCCGCCGCGCCCGCCGGTCGGCGGCATGAGCGAGGGTCCGTCGGCCGCTGCCCGCGCCGAACGCATCGCCGTGATCGGGCTCGGCTATGTCGGGCTGCCGGTGGCGCTGGCTTTCGCCGGGCGCTTTCCCGGCACCATCGGCTTCGACATCGATCCGGCCCGGGTCGCCGCCCTGCGCGAGGGCCATGACGTCACCGGCGAGGTCGAGGCCGCGGATCTCGCCGGCAGCGGCCTTGCCGTCACCGCCGACCCGGCGGACCTGGCCGGCGCCGGCTTCTTCATCGCCACCGTGCCGACCCCGATCGACTCCGAGCGCCGGCCGGATTTCGGGCCGCTGCTGCGCGCCTGCGAGACCATCGGCCGGGCGCTCACCCCCGGCGCCGTGGTGGTGTTCGAATCCACCGTCTATCCCGGCGCCACCGAGGAGGTGTGCGGCCCGGCCCTGGCCCGCGCCTCCGGCCTGCGCGCCGGCATCGACTTCGCCCTGGCCTATTCGCCGGAGCGGATTAACCCCGGCGACCGCGAGCACCGGCTGGAGCGCATCGTCAAGGTCGTGTCGGGCCAGGACGAGGCGACGCTGGAGCGGGTGGCGGCCGCCTATGGCGCCATCGTCCCGGCCGGGCTGCACCGGGCGCCGTCGATCCGCGTCGCCGAGGCGGCGAAGGTGATCGAGAACACCCAGCGCGACCTCAACATCGCGCTGATGAACGAGCTGGCGATGATCTTCGACCGGCTGGGCCTGCGCACGGCCGAGGTGCTGGCCGCCGCCGGCACCAAATGGAACTTCCTGAGGTTCCAGCCCGGCCTGGTCGGCGGCCACTGCATCGGCGTCGACCCCTACTACCTGACCGCCAAGGCCGAGGCGGTGGGCTACCGGCCGGAGATGATCCTGGCCGGCCGCCGCATCAACGACCAGATGGGCGCCTTCCTGGGGGCCAAGCTGGTCAAGGTGCTGGCGCGGCAGGGCCGCACCATCCTCGGCGCCCGGGTCGGCATCCTGGGCCTGACCTTCAAGGAGAACGTGTCCGACCTGCGCAACAGCCGGGTGCCGGATATCGCGGCCGAGCTGCGCTCCTACGGCATCGAACCGCTGGTGCACGACCCGCTGGCCGATCCGGCGCGGGCGCGGCACGAATACGGTCTCGACCTCGCCGCTCTCGACGCTTTCCGCGACCTCGACGCGCTGGTGTTGGCGGTGCCGCACCGGGCCTATCTCGACCGGTCGCGCGACGAGCTCTGGGCCTGCCTGCGCGAGGGCGGCCTGGTGATGGATGTGAAATCGGCGCTGGATCCGGCGAGCGTGCCGCCCCGCCTGGCCTATTGGAGCCTCTAGATGCCTGCCCCCACCGCCGAGCCGATCCTGGTCACCGGGGCCGCCGGCTTCATCGGCTTCGCCCTGGCCCGGCGGCTGCTCGACGCCGGGCATCGGGTGGTCGGGATCGACAATCTCAACCCCTATTACGACGTCCACCTCAAGGAGGCGCGGCTGGAGCGGCTGGCCGAGCGCCCGGGCTTCGCCTTCCGCCGGCTCGACATCGCCGACCGGCCGGGCATGGCCGACATGTTCGCCGAGGTGAAGCCGGGCCGGGTGGCGCATCTCGCCGCCCAGGCCGGGGTGCGGCATTCGCTGACCCACCCGGAGGTCTATGTCGACTCCAACGTCGTCGGCTTCGTCAACGTGCTGGAGGGCTGCCGCCACCACGGCGTGCGCCACCTGGTCTACGCCTCCTCCAGCTCGGTCTACGGCGCCAACACGGCGATGCCGTTCTCGGTGCGCCAGAATGTCGACCATCCGCTCAGCCTGTACGCCGCGACCAAGAAGGCGAACGAGCTGATGGCCCATTCCTACAGCCATCTCTACCGCCTGCCGGTCACGGGCCTGCGCTTCTTCACCGCCTACGGCCCCTGGGGCCGGCCGGACATGGCGATGTTCCTGTTCACCCGCGCCATCCTGGAAGGCCGGCCGATCGAGGTGTTCAACCACGGCCACATGCTGCGCGACTTCACCTATGTCGACGATCTGGTCGAGGGCGTGGCCCGGGTGCTGGACCGGGTGCCGCAGCCCGACCCCGCCTGGTCCGGCGACCGGCCGAACCCGGCCTCGAGCGCCGCGCCCTACCGCCTGTACAACATCGGCAACACCAAGCCGGTGGCGCTCCTGGACATGATCTCGGTGCTGGAGCGGGCGCTGGGCCGCGAGGCGCAGAAGCTGTTCCGCGACCTGCAGCCCGGCGACGTGCCGGAGACCTATGCCGATGTCGAGGAACTGGAGACGGCCGTCGACTACCGTCCCTCGACCCCGATCGAGGTCGGCATCCCGCGCTTCGTCGAATGGTACCGCGGCTACTACGGCGTCTGATCACAGGTCTTTCGGCACCAGCGCCTGCACATCGGCGCCATTGACCAGGACCTTACCGGACGGGTCGATCACGATCTCATAGTCGCGCGCCGACCGGCCATCCGGCAGGGTGGTCTGGCGGCCCAGCACTTGCAGCATGGTCAGCCCCGCCGCGGCCTGGCTGGCCTTGGGGTCGGCCTGCAGCGCCTTGACCAGCCCGTCGATGCCGGTCAGGCGCAGCTGGAGATTGCCCGTCTGCCCGCGCACGGCGTCGCGCGCTGACGCGATCGTGCCGCCGAGATCGAGCGCAGCTTCCGGCGCCGACAAATGCACGGACTCGATATGCACGCGCATCGAGGATTCCGAGACCAGCCGCGACACCACGGCTGGATCGCGCTCGCCCGGCAGCATCGAATCCCCGACGATCTGCCAGAGCGGCATGTCCTCGATCGTGAGCTGAGCCGTGCTCTCGGATGGAAACCAGGGATTGTAGGGGGTTGGCGGATCGATCGCCGCGCCTTTGGTGTCCAGCCGCATGGTGAAGCGCGTCCCGCTGCGGTCGAGGTCGCTCAGAGCAGCGCCGAAGGCAATGGTATCGACCTGGAGTGTTCTCGCGGGCGTTCCGACGATCAGCCCTTCTACCCTGAGCTCCTGGCGGGATGTCCGGCCGGAACCGCCGAGCAACTTGTCCTGCAGGGCCCGCACCACAGGGTCGTCGCCGGCCGTCCGGGCGGCGTCGCCGGTCAGTCCGGCGAGGTGCCTGGCCAGTGCGATCGTGGCGCTGGTCGACGCCGGGATATCGGCGTTCTCGGCCCCGACGTCGTAGACGATCCGAGCGGCGGCAATCGTGCCGGTGCCGCTCGGGGAGGGGGATGAGAAGCCCTCCAGCGTATAGCGGCCGGTGACGTCCGAGCGCCCGCTCGCTGCCGCCTTGCGGCCGCCGGAGATGATCAGGCGATCGATCTTCGCCGGTTCGCTCGCCCCGTCGCCTCCCACCGTCACGCCGTCGAAAACGATGTCGACCGATGCGCTCGCCGGGTTGCCGGGATCGATCGAGCCGGTGGTGCGCTGGCTCTCGGAGGCAATGGTCCATACCGTGCCGTCAGGTCTCTCCAGGCGGCAGTTCCAGGCCGCGTCGCTGTTCACGACATAGGTGCCGGTCGCCGTCGGGGTTGCGCGGATCTGTCCGGGGTCGCAAGCGAAGATGGCGCGGGCGAGAAGCGGTTCGAAGCCCTTGGTCAGCACGGCCCTGCCGCCTGGAACCTGGATTCGATATCCGTCGCCGTCGGGCTCCACCTGCCAGCGGCCGATGACCAGGGCGGATGGCAGCTTCTCGATCATGTAGTCGGCCTCCGCCGGGGTGAGGTCCTCGCCGGATGGCATCCAAGCCTCCAGCACCGCCTTGAGCTTTGCTGCCTCCTCTACTGTCGCCTGGGCCGAGGCCGGGCCGGCCGTGAGCATCCCCAGGCCGAAGGCCAGGCACAGACTCCACCGCATCGTTTGTTCTCCCCCGTTTCCATCACTATGACTTCGGTCCGGGAGTGGGTGAAGCCGGATTCAGCCGCGCACGGCCGTCCGCCAGGCACCCGGCGGGCCACCGAAGGCGGCGCGGAAATGCCGGGTCAGGTGGCTCGAATGGCTGAAGCCGCAGGCGGCGGCGATCTCGGCCAGCGGGCGGTCGCTCTCGGCCAGCAGGCGGCGGGCGCGGTCCAGCCGCCGGGCCAGCACATAGGCGTGCGGCGGCAGCCCGACCGAGGCCCGGAACATCCGGGCGAAATGGAACTCCGACTGCCCGGCCGCGGCGGCCAGCCGGCCCAGCGTCAGCGGCTCGTCCAGCGCCGCCTCGACCAGCTCCAGCACCCGGCGGCGGACATGCGGGGCCAGGCCGCCGTCGAGGGCGGGGGAGGGGCGGCGGCGCAGCCTGCGGCCGGCGAGATGGGCCAACAGCTCGTGCCCGCTCTGGGTTGCCGCCAGCCGGGCGCTGGCGTCGCTCCAGTCCAGCCGGATCAGCCCGGCCATCAGCCGCGCCGCGTCCGGGTCGTCGAAGAAGGTGTCGTCCGGCAGCGTGGTCTCGCGGATGTCGGCGTCGTGCGCGGCGGCGCCGGCCGCGGCCAGGGCGCCGCGGTCGAAATAGAAATGCAGGAAGCGCATCGGCCGGGTCAGGACCCAATGCGATTCATGCTCGGCCGGCAGCAGGCAGAACCGGCCGGGGCCGCCGAAGCGGCCGGGGAAGCCGATGCGCTGGGTGCCCTCGCCGCCCTCCAGGTACAGGCTCAGCGTGTGGTGGCCGGGGGCGTGGTAGCCGGTGGTGTCGTGGGCGTTCCACCACTCCGCCAGGGTGAAGCCGTCGCCGATCTCGACCGTGCGCTCCAAGACCGCGCGCGACGTCGCCAGCGCCTCGGCCACGCCGTAGCGCGCCGCCAGACGCTGCAGCGGGGTCTCGTCGATCCTCGGTCCGGGCCGGTTCATGGTGTCCGGACTCTAGGCCCGCGCCCCGTCGCCGGCCAGGGGCCGCGCGGAAACTGCGCAAGGACGTGCAATCCCGGCGCTGCCGGCAGGCGCAGGGTAAGGGCGAGACTCCGGAACCCGTGTGCCGCCATGACCGCCGCCCTGTACCTGCTCGTCGTCCTGATCTGGGGCACCACCTGGATCGCCATCCACTACCAGATCGGCCCGGTGCCGGTGGAGCTGTCGATCCTCTACCGCTTCGCCCTGGCCGCGGCGGTGATGGCGGCGCTGCTGCTGATCACCCGCCGGCGCGAGACCCTGCGCCCCCGCGACCATCTGGTCTGCCTCGGCCAGGGGCTGGCACTGTTCAGCGGCAATTTCCTGCTGGTCTACCACGCCTCGGCCTATGTCCCGAGCGGGCTGGTCGCGGTCGCCTTCTCCACCGGCAGCGTCTGGACCGCGCTGTTCAGCCGGATCGCGCTCGGCCAGCCGCTGAAGCCGCGCGTCCTGGCCGGCGGCGCGGTCGGGCTGGCCGGCCTGTGGCTGCTGTTCGGCATCGACCCGGCGCAGCTCGACCTCCAGATGCTGTACGGCCTCGGCCTGGCGCTGGCCGGCACCATGGGCTTCGGCATCGGCAACGTCTTCGCCGTGATGCACCGGCGGCGCGGCCTGACGCCCTGGACCACCACCGCCTGGGGCATGCTCTACGGCACGCTGATCCTGCTGGCTGTGGTGCTGGTGGAGGGCACGCCCTGGCGCTTCGACCCGTCGCCCGCCTATGTCGGGGCGCTGCTGTACCTCGCCATCCCGGGCTCGGTGGTCGCCTTCCTGGCCTATCTGACGCTGGTCGGCCGCATCGGGGCGGACAAGGCGGCCTATTCCAGCGTGCTGTTCCCGCTGGTGGCGCTGAACATCTCGGCCGTGCTGGAAGGCTATGTCTGGACCACGGCGGCGGTGGCCGGGGTGGCGCTGGTGCTGCTCGGCAACGTCCTGGTCTTCGCCCGCCTGCCGGGCAGCCGCAACGGCGCGGCGCCGGCGAAGGCGTAGCGGTCAGATCCCGCTCGCCGGCCCCTCATCCTCATACTGGGGCAAGGTCTCGTCGATCGCATGCCAGGGGATGCGGGTGCCGATCCAGGCGTGCTGGCGCGGCTGCAGCGCCGTCGGGTCGTCCAGCGTCGCCAAAGTGACGCCCATGGTCTTGCCCTCGGGCTCGAAGCCCTCGAAGGCTAGCGGCGAGCCGCAATCGGCGCAGAACCAGCGCCGCCCGATCGGCGACGACCGGAAGCCGCGCGGCTGCCCTTTGGTCCAGCGGAAGCCCTCGAACGGGCCGGTCGCCCAGGCCACAGCCGGATTGCCGGTGCCCTTCTGGCACATCCGGCAATGGCAGTAGTCGACGGACTCGACCGGCCCGTCGATGCGGTAGCGCACGGCGCCGCACAGGCAGCCGCCCTCGAGCGGGAACAGGGTCACGGCCGGCCGATCACCATCGGCCGCCGCGACGGGCGGCTGCGGCGCCGGCCGATCGGCAGCGGCGGCAGGATCTCGGCGCGACACTCCTCCGGCAGCACCGGGGCGCGGCGCGGCGCGGGGGCGAAGACGGTGAGATAGGCGTCGAGCAGATGGTGGAACATGGTCGCCTCCTGGGCTGGCCTCGACTCTGCCGCTTCGCCCGCCTCGGCACAAACGCCGTTCCCTTGCAGCATCTGTAAGGAAAAGTTACAGATGGGCGATGCGCCCGCTGCCGCCGCTCAACGCCGTTCGCGCCTTCGAAGCCGCCGCCCGCCGCGGCAGCTTCACCGCCGCCGCGGTCGAGCTCGGCGTCAGCCATGCCGCGATCAGCCGCCATGTCCGCGGGCTGGAGGCGCGGCTGGGCGTGCCGCTGCTGCTGCGCGAGGGCCGCGGCCTGGCGCCGACCGAGGCCGGACGGGCCTTCGCCGCCGTGGTCGCCGACGCCTTCGATCGGCTGTCCCAGGGCATGGTGGCGATCTCGGCCGAGGCCGGGCGCGGCCGGCTGCGCCTGTCGGTCGAGCCCGCCTTCGCCGGGCGCTGGCTGGTGCCGCGGCTGGGCGACTTCCGGCTGAGCCATCCCGGCATCGACATCGAGCTCGACCCGACCCAGCGCTTGGCCGACCTGCGGGCCGAGCAGACCGACCTCGCCATCCGCTACGGCCGCGGCGGCTGGTCCGGCGTGGTGGCCGAGCAGCTGGTGCGGGTGATGGACTACCCGGTCTGCGCCCCGGCCCTGGCGGCATCGCTGAAGCAGCCGGCGGATCTGCGCGGCCAGACCCTGCTGCACGACGAAAGCGCCCAGACCTGGTCGCTGTGGCTGGCCGCGGCGGGGATCACCGGCATCGACGCCACCCGCGGCCCGCGCTTCCACGACGTGGCGCTGGCGCTGGACGCCGCCATGGCCGGCCAGGGCGTGGCCATGGGCGACGACGTGCTCTGCGCCCGCGACATCGCCGCCGGCCGGCTGGTGCGGCTGTTCGACGTGACGGTGCCGCGCAACTGGTACTGGCTGGCGATGCCGGAGGGCCGCCGCCTGTCCCCCGCCGCCGGCGCCTTCCGCGGCTGGCTGCTGGGCTGCCTGCCGGCGGTGGAGGAGGAAGGGTGAGCGGTGGGCTGCCTGCGGCTTGACCAGGCGGGCGCCGGACCCATAACGTCCTATGAGTCTTGTGCCCAAGCCTGATGACCGGAGGTGCTGCAGTGACGGATGCAAGCCAGGGTCGTTCCGCCATCGTGCCGGTGCCGCTCGATTCCCTCGTCGTCGACGTGCTGACCGACAATGTCAGCGACACCTATGTCAGCAAGGCGCTGTCCGCCGTATCGGAATTCGCCAATGTGGTGCGGGCGGGGGCGACGATCATCTCCGGCGAGACGCTGCTGAACGCCAATCTCGGCTTTGGGCTGCAGCTGATCTCCAAGGTCGGCGCGGTCGAGCACCATCTCCTGTTCGACACCGGGCCTGAGGGGGCGACCTTCGAGCGGAACTGCCGGAATCTCGGGATCGAGCTCGGCGGGATCGAGGCGATCGCGATCACGCATGGCCATTGGGACCATATGGGCGCGCTGCCCGCGGCGGTCGATGCGATCCGGGCCGGCGGCGGCACCCCGACGGTGCATGTCAATCCGGGCATGTTCAACCAGCGCGGCGTGCTGCTGCAGAACGGGTCGGTCATCCAGGTGGCCGATGTGCCGACGCCGGCCGGGCTCCAGGCGCAGGGAGCGGCCGTGGTCAATGACGGCGACGCCCGGCTGCTGCTGGACGGGCATTTCTACTACAGCGGCGAGATCCCGCGGGTCTCGTCGTTCGAGAAGGGGCGCGTCGACCATCTTGCGCGGCGCGGGCCGAATGATCCATGGCATCCGGATCCGCTGCTGCTGGACGAGCGGATGCTGGTCGCGCATGTGCGGGATCTCGGGCTGATCGTGTTCAGCGCCTGCTCGCATGCCGGGATCGTCAATGTCTGCACCGAGGTGCGCGCCCTGTTCCCGGAGATCCCGATCTTCGCGGTGATGGGCGGGCTGCATCTGGGCGGGGTGATGGAGCGGATCATTCCGGACACGGTCGAAGGGCTCAGGCCGTTCGGGATCGCCAACATCATCACCGGCCATTGCACGGGATGGCGGGCCCTGCATGCGCTGGCGGATGCGTTCGGCGATGCGGTGAGCCAGTCGGCGATCGGGACGACCTACCGGTTCGACCAGAGCCTGGAATTGACACGTTGAGTCCTGGCGCGTTGAGCCCTGGGGCGGCGCGGCTGCCGGTGACGATCATCACCGGCTTTCTCGGCAGCGGCAAGACGACGTTGCTCAACCACATCCTGGCCAACCGGCAGGGGTTCAAGGCCGCGGTGCTGGTCAACGAGATCGGCGAGATCGGCATCGACAACGAGCTGATCGTCACCACCGACGGCGACATGACCGAGCTCAGCAATGGCTGCATCTGCTGCTCGATCAACAACGACCTGGTGGAGGCGATCCTCCGGGTGATCGACCGGCCGGAGCCGGTGGATCATCTGATCGTCGAGACGACGGGGATCGCTGATCCCCTGCCCGTCGCGCTGACGTTCCTGCGGACCGAGTTTCGGGACCGGACGAGGATCGATGCGATCATCGCGCTGGCGGATGCGGCGAATTTCGCCACCGGCCTGTTCCGCAGCAAGGCGGCGGAGAACCAGCTTCGCCATGGCGATGTGATCCTGCTCAACAAAAGCGATCTCGTCATGGGCGACCGGCTGGCCGGGATCGAGCGTGAGATCCGGGCCCTGGCCAGGCATGCGCGGATCGTGCCGACGGTGCAGTCGCGGGTGCCGCTCGACGCGGTTCTCGGCATCGACGCCTTCCGGCCGGGGGATGCCGCGACGGATCATCCGCATCATCATCACATCGAGGAGGACGGCTTCGAATCGACGGCGTTCGAGAGCGATCGGCCCTTCGATCTCGAGCGGTTCCAGGCCTTCCTCGAAAGCCCGGCGGTCGCCGGCGTGTTTCGCGCCAAGGGCTTCGTGTGGATCGCGGAGAACGACAAGCGCTACATCTTCCACCTCGTGGGCTCGCGCTTCTCGATCGAGGAGGACGCCGCGAGAGCCAGGCGAAACCGGCTGGTCTTCATCGGCCGGGATCTCCGATCGGCAGAACTGCAGCAGCAGCTTTCGCTATGCCTGACCGAGCCTGAAATACGGTGACAGTGAGCAGGTTGGGTTCGCCTTCGAACCCAACATCTTTCCGCAATCACCATTGTCCTGCCCGGGCTTGACCCGGGCATCCAGAGGCTGTCGACGCCCACTGGATTGCCGGGTCAAGCCCGGCAATGACAGGAGGGGAAATCGCAATGTTGGGTCGCAAGCCACGAACCCAACCGGACAGCTCCTCATCGGTCGAGGATCACCCCCCGCCCCGCGTAACGAAATTCACCAGCCGCCCAGGCACCGCGATCTCCCGCACCACCTTTCGGCCCTCCAGCAGCGCCGCCACTTTCGGGTCGGCCCGGGCGGCGGCGATCAGGGACGGGGCGTCCAGACCGGCCGGGCCGCGGATGTGGTGCCGGACCTTGCCGTCCAGCTGCACCGCGTAGTCGCGGCTCTCTTCCCGCGCCAGATCCGGGTCGAAGCCGGGCCAGGGGGCGTGGGCCAGGCTGTCCGGATGGCCCAGCTTCGCCCACAGTTCCTCGGCGATGTGCGGGGCGAAGGGCGCCAGCAGCAGCACGAAATCCTGCACCACCGCCCTCGGGCGCGGGTCGGCCGCCACCAACGCCTTGGCCAGCGGCATCAGTCGGGCGATCGCGGTGTTGCAGCGCAGCGCCTCGATATCGGCGGTGACGGCCGCGACCGTGGCGTGGCGCAGCCGCAGCAGACCGGCCGGCGGTTCCTCCTCCCACACCGCCGGGCTCAACAAGTCATCCGCGCCGCAGACGATGCGCCAGGCCCGGTCCAGGAAGCGGCGGATGCCGGCCACGCCGTCGGTCTGCCAGGGCTTGGCTGCCTCCAGCGGGCCCAGGAACATCTCATACAGCCGCAGCGCATCGGCGCCGTGCTCGGCCACCACCGCATCCGGATTGATCACGTTGAGGCGCGTCTTCGACATCTTCTCGACCTGCCGCATCAGCGGCACCGCGCCGGCATAGAATCCGCCGTCCCGCTCCTCCACCTCAGCCGCCTCGTAGTAGCGGCCGGCGGCGTCGCGATAGGACGGGGCCAGGATCATCCCCTGGTTGACCAGCCGCCGGAACGGCTCCGGCGTCGACACCACGCCGATGTCGTACAGCACCTTGTGCCAGAACCGGGCGTACAGCAGGTGCAGCACGCCGTGCTCCGCCCCGCCGACATACAGGTCGACCGGCAGCCAGTAGCGCTCGGCCTCGCGGCTGACGATCGCGCGGTCGTTGTGCGGGTCCAGGAAGCGCAGATAGTACCAGCAGCTGCCGGCCCATTGCGGCATGGTGTCGGTCTCGCGCCGAGCCGGGATCTCCGTGCCCGGCACCGTGGTCTCGACCCAGTCCGTCGCCCGGGCCAGGGGCGGCGCCCCACCCGGCGCCGGGGCGTAGTCGTCCAGCTCCGGCGGCAGCAGCGGCAGGCTGTCCTCCGGCAGCGGCACCACCGATCCGTCGGCCAGATGCAGCATCGGGATCGGCTCACCCCAATAGCGCTGGCGCGAGAACAGCCAGTCGCGCAGGCGATAGGTCACCCGGCGCGAGCCGTCCTCTCCCAACTCCTCGGTCCGGCCGATCCAGTTGCGCTGCAGCGCCTTGATGCCCTCCGGCCAATCCAGCCCGTCCAGATCGGCCAGCAGCCGGTCGGCATAGGCGGTGATGCGCAGCATCCATTGCCGCATCGGCCGCTGTACCACCGGGTCGCCGGTCTCGACATAGCGGCCGTCCTTCACCTCCTCATTGGCCAGCACCGTGTTCTGGGCCGGGCACCAGTTCACGGGGACCTCGGCCTGATAGGCCAGGCCGCGCTCGACCAGCTGCAGGAAGATCCACTGGGTCCAGCGCACGAAGCCGGGATCGGTGGTCGCCAGCTCGCGCTCCCAGTCGTAGGAGAAGCCCAGCCGCCGCACCTGGCGGCGGAAGGTCTCGATGTTGCGCTTTGTCGTGACCGCCGGATGGATGCCGGTGCGCATGGCGTAGCGCTCGGCCGGCAGGCCATAGGCGTCCCAGCCCATCGGGTGCAGCACGGCCCACCCGGCCATGCGCCTGTACCGACAGATGATGTCGGTGGCGGTGTAGCCCTCCGGGTGGCCGACATGCAGCCCGGCGCCGGAGGGGTAGGGGAACATGTCCAGCGCGTAGAATTTCGGCTTCTTCGGATCGATCTCCGCCCGGAAGCTGCGGTGTTCGTCCCAATAGGCCTGCCATTTCGGCTCGATCGCCTGCGGATCGTAAGCCATCCGTGCCTCCTTGCCCGTGCAGAGGGGGAGCTACGGCCGCCGGCGGATCTCCCGCCGACGGCCGCCGGGAAGTCGGAGATGGCTGGGGATGGGCCGCGCCGCGGCCTTCGGGCGGATGGTCATGGGACGGATCGCAGCAGAGGGGGACGGAAACCGGACACACGAATCCGGCCGGCTCAGAAGGCCGTAAGTCGTCCCGAGGCTGCGCGCGTGGTTGTCATGGCGGGGCCAGCATGACGGATTCCGGCGCCATCGCCAATCCCTGTTGACCCGGCCCCTGGGACCGCTCCGATAAGAGAGGCGGTCAACCCGTGACGAGGTGAGTCGTGAACGTCTCCGCCCCATTCCTGAACGCCTCCGAAGCCGCAAGGCGGCTCGGGGTCTCGGCCAAGGCCCTCAGGCTCTACGAGCAGCGCGGCCTCTTGGTCCCGGTCCGCAGCGCCGCCGGCTGGCGCGCCTACGGCCCCGAGGAGATGGGCCGCGCCGGCGAGATCGCCGCCCTGCGCGCGCTCGGCTTCAGCCTGGCCCAGGTGGCGCGGGTGCTGCAGGGCGACCCGCAGGGGCTGGAGCCGGCGCTGGCGGCGCATCAGGCGGCGCTCGAGGGCCGGCTGCGCCAGCTCGCCGGCACGATCGAGCGGGTGCATGGCCTGCGCGACGACCTCGCTTGCGGCCGGGCGCCGACCGCCGGGGAGCTGGCGAGCCTCCTGTCGCCTGGCTCCCCTGCGCCCGGCATCGCCTTCGACCTGCCCTGGCCCTGGGGCGGCGAGCGGTTCGAGCTCGGGCCTATCCGGCCGCTGACCTACATCATCGGCCCGCTCGGCAGCGGCAAGACCCGCCTGGCGCTGCGCCTGGCCGAAATGCTGCCCGGCGCCGCCTTCCTCGGCCTCGACCGGCTGGACAATGGCGGGGCCGCGGCCAAGGCCCGGCTCGACGCCGATCCGGATCTCCGCGCCCGGGTCGACCGGACCCTGGCCTGGCTGGTCGAGGACGGCGCCATTGCCTCGGACGCGCTGCTCGCCCTGCTGGCCGGGCTGGAGGTGGAGGGGCCCTTGGTCGTCGACATGGTCGAGCAGGGGCTGGACCAGGCGACGCAGGAGGCGCTGATCGCCCATCTCCGCCGCCGCGGGCTCGGGGGGCCCGCCGGGCCCGAGGGCCGGCCGCTGTTCCTGATGACCCGCTCCTGCGCCATCCTCGACCTGGCGGCGGTCGGCCCGGACGAGGCGATCCTGCTCTGCCCGGCCAATCACACCCCGCCGAGCTATGTCGCGCCCTATCCCGGCGCGCCCGGCTACGAGGCCGTCGCCACCTGCCTGGCCACGCCCGAGGCGCGCGAGCGGCTCAGCCGGGGGCCCGGTCCTGCGTCCTGATCGGCGACGGCACCGAGGCGACGGTGGCGGCCGGGGTGGCGTCCTGGGCCACCGGCGCCTGGCGCACCGTCTCGCGGTGCAGGATGTAGAGGCCGCTGGCGATGACGATGCCGCAGCCGATCAGCATGGTCGGGTCCGGCACGTCGCGCCACAGCAGGTAGCCGGAGACGACGCCCCAGATCATCTGGCTGTACTGGAACGGCGCCACCACCGCGGCCGGCGCCTGGCGGTAGGCGTTGGTGACGAACAGATAGGCGGTGCCGCCCAGCACGCCGCCGATCGCGATCGCCAGCAGGTCGGGCAGCGCCGGCATCACCCCGCCGAAGGCCAGCATCATCAGCCCGGTGACGATCGCGGTGCTCGCATTGGCGTAGAAGCCGAAGGAGATCCGGTTCTCGCTGGCGATGAAGCGGCGCAGCAGCAGGAAGCCGACCGCGTTGACGACGGCGGAGAACAGCGCGCCGAGCACCGCCGGGTTGGCCATGCCGGCGCCCGGGCGCAGCATCACCATGACGCCGATGAATCCGACCCCGACCGCGGTCCAGCGCCGCCAGCCGACGGATTCGCCGAGGATCGGCACCGACAGCGCGGTGATCAGCAGCGGCGCGCAGAACAGCACGGCGTAGACGTCGGCGATCGGCATCTCGGCATAGGCGTGGAAGCAGGTGAACGACCCCGCCAGCGCCATCGCCGACCGGGTCGCGTGCAGCCACAGCCGCTTGGTCCGCAGCTGGCCGACGCCGCCGGTCAGCTGGGCATAGGCCAGCATCGGCAGCAGCCCGAAGGCGGAGTTGAAGAAGATCACCTGGTACAGCGGGAAGCCCGCCGACACCCATTTCACCGCAGTGTCCATGCAGGTGTACAGGGCGAAGCCGAAACAGGCGAAACCGATGCCCGCGGCGACGGAGGCGCGGGGCTGGGCGAGCGTGAGGGTCATGGTGGCGGCGGCCGGCAAGGGACGGCCTCGGGGCCGCGAGCCTTACCTTACGTCGGCCGACTCGGCGGCGCCATTGCGCGCCACGCATCGCCTGCCTTCGATTCGTGCAGGACTGGATGCCTGAATTTCGCCGTTGTTGCCCGCTCTACCGTCCCGCGGTCAGGCCGAGTGTGGCACGCGGCACCAGCATGTAGGCCCGGCCCTCGGCGTTCATGGCGCTGGCCATGTCGCCGGCGGCGTGGCCTTCGCCCCAGTACAGGTCGCCGCGGATCGGGCCGCGGATGGCGCCGCCGATGTCCTGGGCCAGCACCAGCCGGCGCAGCGTCCGGCCCGGCACCGTCGGGTCGTCCTCGATATCGAGCCAGACCGGCGTGCCCAGCGAGATGTAGTCGTTGTCGACCGCCAGGCTGCGCCCCGCCGTCAGCGGCACGTCATGGGCGCCGATCACGTCCTCGGCCGCCTTCTCGCGGAAATAGACGTAGCTCGGATTCTGGTTCATCAGCCACTGCACCCGGTCGGGATTGGCCAGCATCCAATTGCGGATGTAGCCCATCGACATCTCGTCCAGCGTGGCGATGCCGGCATCGACCAGCACCCGGCCGACCGCGCGGTAGCGCTGGCCGTTCTGGCCGTCGAACTTCAGCCCGATGACGCTGCCGTCGTCCAGCCGCACCTTGCCGGAGCCCTGGATCTCCAGGAAGAAGGCGTCGATCGGGTCGTCGACCCAGACGATCTCGTAGCCGCGCCCCTCCAGCACGCCGCGGGCGATCTCGGCCCGGCTGCGCTGGCGGTCCCGGCCGTTGCCCGGAGTGCGGTACAGCGGCGTCTGGTAGGCGCCGCGGCGCACCCGGCTGCCGTTCAGTTCCGGCGCGAAATAGCCGGTGAAGCGGCCGAACTGGCCGCCGTCGAACCCGGTCAGGGCGACCGGGGTGAACCAGGTCTCGAAGAATTGCCGGGCCTGGGCCTCGTCGCGCCCGGTCAGGCGGTGGGCGGCGTCGCAGATCGGCACCCAGTCCGCGACCGGCCCGTCGATGCCGTTGTAGTTCAGCCGCGTCCCCGGCGACTTCGCGGAATAGACGCTGCAGGTGTTCCACACGGCCGGCAGGGCGGCGGCGACGCCGTCCTCCCGCCAGCCCGGCAGATGCTGGAAATCGGTGGCCACGCCGCCGGTGCCGCCGCCCTTGGGCGGCTGCGCAGGGCCGGCGCAGCCGGCCACGACCAGCCCGAGCAACGCCACCAGGGCCGCGACGCGAGAGATCGACGGCATCTAGGCGGTGCCCCCGTCCGGATCCTTGTCATCCTCGGTGTGGGGGCCGATGCGGTGCCCCTCGTGCCGGCGATCGTCGCGCTCGGCCGTATCGGCGTCACGCTGCTTCTCCGCCCCGGTGCGGCCGAAGCGGGCGCGGTTCTCCTGCGCCTGCGCCTCCTTCCCGGCGCGGGCCCTGGCCTTGCGCGCCTGCCGCAGATTGATCACCTCGCCCATCATCCGCTTCCCTCCGTGCTATCGAGACTAGCCGAAACGGCGATGCGGGATAAGATCGCAGCAGCGCGATTTCCCCGGTGTTTTGTCCCAATCCTGATTTGTATTGTGAATCTGTCCGACGATTTCCGATCATGCGCCGGAGTCGCAACCCCGGACGACGCCCGCAGAGCCTTGAAGAAACTCGCCTTCGGTCTCCTCATCCTCCTGGTCCTGCTGGTCGCCGCGGTGCTCGTGGTGCCGGGGCAGCTCGACTGGACGCCCTACCGCGCCCGCATCGCCCAGGAGATCGGCGGCCTGACCGGCCGCGCCGTCACCATCGACGGGCCGGTGTCGTTCGAGATGCTGCCGATGCCGCGCCTGGTGGCCGGCGACGTCCGTGTCGCCAGCGTGCCGGGCGCCACCGTGCCGGACCTGCTGACCGCGACCGGCGTCGACCTGCGGGTCTCGTTCCTGCCGCTGCTGCTCGGCCGCATCGAGGTCGTCGGCGTCACCTTCGACCAGCCGAGCGTGGCGCTGGAGACGCTGCCCGACGGCCGCCGCTCCTGGGACGGGCTGGGCGACGGCATCGGCCGCCGGCTCGATTCCGTCCGCGCCGCGATCCGCCAGGGCTCGATCCTGTGGCTCGACCGCCGTAACGGCCGCCAGCTCGAGGTCGAGGCGGCGGATGTCCGGCTCAGCGCGCCCGGTCCGGGCGGGCCGGTCTCGATCAGCGGCGCCGGCGTCCTCGCCGGCGTGCCGATGACGCTCGACCTGGCGCTGCAGCCGCGCTCGCCGCTCGGCGCCCTGCCGGTGACGGCGACGGTCGGGCTCGACGCCACCGAGGCGCGGCTCGGCGGCCTGCTG
>NZ_JBQJIK010000096.1:0-26858 GCF_052078665.1 Inquilinus sp. CA228
TCGAACAGTTCCGCGCTACACTCTGTCTGCATCGGGGCAATCCTCGAATCTGAGTTAAGCTGTTCCAGCACAACAACTTTCTCAGATCCAAAGCCCCGATGCACCCCTCACTTGTGAGACTTCCAGGCTAACTCGGCTCCTCCTGGAACGCCTCCTCGCGCTTGCGGCGGATCGCCGGGCTGATCATCACCGCCAGCACCCCGATGGTCAGCACCAGCAGCACGGCGCTGATCGGCCGGGTGACGAACACCGTCACGTCGCCGCGCGCCAGCAGCATGGCGCGGCGCAGGTTCTCCTCCATCATCGGCCCCAGGATGAAGCCGAGCAGCAGCGGCGCCGGCTCGCATTCCAGCTTGACCAGGATGTACCCGACCAGGCCGAAGATCACGGTCAGATAGACGTCGAAGACGTTGTTGTTGAGGCTGTAGACGCCGATGCAGCAGAACGCCAGGATCGCGGGGAACAGCAGGTGGTACGGCACCTTGAGCAGCCGGACCCAGATGCCGATCAGCGGCAGGTTCAGCACGATCAGGAAGAAGTTGCCGATCCACATCGAGACGATCAGGCCCCAGAACAGGTCCGGCTGCTCGGTCATCACCAGCGGGCCCGGCTGGATGCCCTTGATGATCATGGCGCCGACCATCAGCGCCATCACCGGTGTCGGCGGGATGCCGAGCGTCAGCATCGGGATGAACGAGGTCTGGGCACCGGCATTGTTGGCCGCTTCCGGACCGGCGACGCCCTCGATCGCCCCCTTGCCGAAGCGCTCCGGCGTCCGCGAGATCTTCTTCTCCAGCGAATAGGCGGCGAAGGAGGACAGGATCGACCCGCCGCCCGGCAGGATGCCGAGGATCGAGCCCAGCGCGGTGCCGCGCAGGATCGGCGCGACCATGGCGCGGAGGTCGGCGCGCGTCGGCATCAGCCCCGAGACCTTGCGCACCATGACGTCGCGCAGATGCTCGGCCTCGAGGTTGCGGATGATCTCGGCGATGCCGAACAGGCCCATCGAGATGGCGACGAAGCTGATGCCCTGCGACAGCTCCGGGATGCCGAAGGTGTAGCGCGGCGTGCCGGTCTCGACATCCTGCCCGACCATACCGAGCAAGAGGCCGACGGCGATCATGCCGAGCGCCTTCAGCACCGAGCCGTGCGCCAAGGCGACCGAGGCGACCAGGCCCAATATCATGAGCGAGAAGTACTCGGCCGGGCCGAATTTGAGCGCGAGGGCGGCCAGCGGCGGCGCGAACAGCGCGATCAGGAACGTCGCCACCGTGCCTGCGAAGAAAGAGCCGATGCCGGCGGCGGCCAGGGCGGCGCCGGCCCGCCCCTGCTTGGCCATCTGGTAGCCGTCGATCGCTGTCACCACCGATGCCGATTCGCCGGGCAGGTTGATCAGGATCGCCGTGGTCGAGCCGCCATATTGCGAGCCGTAATAGATGCCGGCCAGCATGATCAGGGCCGCGATCGGCGGCAGCACGAAGGTGGCCGGCAGCAGCATGGCGATGGTCGCGGTCGGGCCGAGGCCCGGCAGCACCCCGACCAGCGTGCCGAGCAGCACCCCGATGAAGCAGTAGGCGAGATTGGTCGGCGTGAAGGCGACGCCGAAGCCGAGGATGAGGTCTTGCAGGAGATCCATGGTCGCCTCAATTCCCGAACCAGCGGCCGAAGATGGGGATCGGCAGGCCGAGCCCCCAGACGAAGACGCCGACGCAGAAGGCGGTGAGCACCACCGCCGCCGCGGCCGCGACCGGCAGCCGGAACTTGACGCTGGCGGCGGCGCCGACGAACACCACCACCAGCACCGAGACCACCAGCCCGCCGCCGCGCAGCAGCAGGCCGAACAGCAGCATCGCCGCCAGCACGATCGCCCCGCCGCGCCAGGCCCACTGGCCGACGCCCTCCCCCTCCAGCACGAAGGAGCGCACCAGGGTGATCAGCCCGATCAGGGCCAGGATCCCGGCCAGCACGGTCGGGAAATAGCCCGGGCCCATCTTGATGGCGCGGCCCATGGAATAGCCCTGGGCCATCCAGCCGAAGCCGATCGCCAGGGCCAGGAAGATCAGCCCGGACCAGAAGTCCTTGGGATGACGGATGGAGAGGCGCATCGCGACTCCTGAGTCCAGGGTTGGAACGGGAGGCACGACCTCAGTCGGCGTAGACGCCGGCCGCCGTGATCACCGGCTGCCACTTGGCGATCTCGGCCTTGAGATGGGCGTCGAGCGCGGCCGGGGTGGCCTGGTCCAGAGCCACCGGCTCGGTGCCGAGATCGGCGAAGCGGGCGATCACGTTCGAGTCCTGCAGCGCGCCCTTCAGCGCCGCCTCGAGCTTGTCGATCACCGGCTGCGGCGTGCCCTTCGGCGCGTAGAGCCCGTGCCAGATGCCGATCTTGAAGCCGGGCAGCCCGGCCTCGGTGGTGGTCGGCACGTCGGGCAACGACGGCACCCGCTTCTCGCTGGTGACGGCGTAGACCTTGATCTTGCCGCCCTTGATCTGGCTGGTGGTGTTGGTGGTCTGGTCGCACATGAAGTCGAACACGCCGCCGAGCAGGTCGTTCATCGCCGGGCCGGTGCCCTTGTAGGCGACGGTGGTCAGCTGCGTGCCGATCGATTCCATGAACAGCATGCCGCAGAGATGCGAGGCCGAGCCGACGCCGGCATTGGCGATCGTCACCGTGTCCTTGTTGGCCTTGGCGTACTCGACCAGCTCCTGCATCGACTTGGCCTCGAAGTCGCCGCGGGCGACGAAGGTCATCGGCACGTCGGTGACCAGGCCGATGCCGGCGAAGGCCTCGCCCGGCTTGTAGTCGAGGTTGCGGTACAGGGTGGCGCTGGTGGCCTGGCCGATATGGTGCAGCAGGACGGTGTAGCCGTCGGGGTCGGCCTTGGCGACACGCGAGGCGCCGATGGAGCCGCCGGCGCCGCCGACATTCTCGACGATCACCTGCTGGCCGAGCGTCCTGCTCATCGGCTCGGCGATCAGCCGCGCCACCGTATCGGTCGGCCCGCCGGCGGCGAAGGGCACGACCATGGTGATGACGCGGTTCGGATAATCCTGGGCAGCGGTCGGCAGGGCAAAGGCGACGGCCGTGGCGGCAAGGATGCCGAGGCCGATCCGGCGGCTGAAACTCATAGACGTGACCCCCTTCATGTTCGTCGATCCCGGCCGATTCCGTCAGCCGTCATTTTTAGGCAATCTAACCTGTCCTTGCGGGATGGCACAGTTGCTTTTCCGGCCCCTGGCGCGGAAACCGGGGCCGTGCCAGTGTCCCGCCATGCTGCGCCCGAACTTCTACGTCCATCCGTCGCTCGACCGCGCCGGCCGCTTCCGCCGCGACGCCGAGTGGATCGCCCGCGTCACGATCAGCGAGCACACCCGGATCCTGCCGGTGTGGCAGGGCCGCAACCTGATCGCCGGGCCGCCGGAGGCGCCGCATGTCGCCATCGTGCCGGCGACCGAGGCGTGGTGGCGCAGCGCCGCGGCCGAGACGGTGATGCTGGGCATCAATGGCGACGTCACCTATCTCGCGGTCGATGTCAGCGGCCTGGCCGACCCGGCGGCGGACCCGGTGCTGGCCGGCTTCGGCAGCTTCCTCGACCTGCGCGCCGTCGGCCCGCTGCTGCCGCATGACGAGGGCGCCCTCCTGGCCTATGCCCGCGGCATGGTCTGGTGGCATTCGCGCCACCGCTTCTGCGGCGTCTGCGGCCATCCCACGGCCAGCAGCGACGCCGGCCACCGCCGCGACTGCACCGACCCGGAGTGCCGCACCCAGCATTTCCCGCGCACCGACCCGGCGGTGATCATGCTGATCCATGACGGCGACCGGGTGCTGCTGGGCCGCCAGAAGGCCTGGCCGCAGGGCATGCATTCGGTGCTGGCCGGGTTCCTCGAGCCGGGCGAGAGCCTGGAGGACGCGGTCAAGCGCGAGGTGCTGGAGGAGGCCGGCATCCGGATCGACGACGTCCGCTACCACTCCAGCCAGCCCTGGCCGTTCCCGCAGTCGCTGATGGTCGGGTTCACCGGCCGCGCCCTGACCGCCGAGCTGCAGGTCGACCAGGACGAGCTGGAATCGGCCGCCTGGTTCGAGCGCGGCTGGCTGCGCCGCCATGTCGACGACGAATCGTTCCGCCTGCCCCGCCGCGACAGCATCGCCCGGCGCCTGCTGGAGGACTGGCTGGCGGAGGAGTGAACACCGGCCAAGCTGTCGCAGGGCTCCGAATCCAAGTTTCAGAGACCGGAACGTTCCTTCCCTTTTCTGTCATTGCCCGGCTTGACCGGGCAATCCAGGGGCCACCGAGAGCCGCTCTGGCGGCCCCTGGATCCTCGGGTCAAGCCCGAGGATGACAATTTTCTTTCACGCCACTCCCACGTAGAAGCACATATATGTCGCCTGTAACATGAGTTCGCCGCCCTGCAAGACGTCGCCTACGGCTTGCCTTGGACCAACAGATAGACCATCTTTCAAGCGTGTCCACACCGCCCGATCGATGGGGAGGGAACCATGCAGATCTCCGTCAGCGAAGCGAAGGCCCAGCTCACCGAACTGGTGCGCCGCGCGGAGGCCGGTGAGGAGGTCGTCCTGACCCGGTTCGGTCAGCCCGTGGCTCGCCTGGTGCCGGAGGCCAGAAAGCCGACCTTGGCCGAGCGCAGGGCCATTATCGCCGAGATCAGAGCGGCGGTTCGCGGTAAGGCCACCCCAGGCCCCTCCGCGGCGCGCAGCCAGGACTTCCTGTACGATGAATTTGGCCTGCCGAAGTGATCGTGGTCGACACCTCGGCTCTGCTGGCCGTAGTGCTGGAAGAAGCTGAAGCCGATTCCTGTTCGGCCATCCTGACGAATGCGTCCGAGCTGGTCATTTCAGCCGGCACCCTGGCGGAAGCCTTGCTTGTCGCGGGCCAGCGCGGTGTCGGAGATGATTTGGAGCAGCTGATCGACCGGATGGGCTTCGAGATTGCGCCGGTGACGCCCGCCGTCGCTCGTCGCGTCGCGGGAGCCTATGCCCGGTGGGGCAAGGGAAATCACCCCGCCAGGCTGAACTTCGGCGACTGCTTTGCCTATGCGGAAGCCGAGGCCCGATCCTGCCCCCTGCTCTTCATCGGCGATGATTTCGCCCGAACCGACCTGAAATCCGCTTTCGACGGGTAGCGCCCGCCCTCACTCGTCCGCGGCGATCTGGCTCGGGTCGCGGCGGAAGGGGTGGGCCGGGTAGACGCCGAGCATGTGGAAGTTGCGGGTGAAGAACTGCAGCTCCTCCAGCGCCAGGCGCAGCGCCTGGTCGTCCGGATGGCCCTCCACATCGGCCAGGAACTGGGTCTGGCTGAACCGGCCGCCCAGCATGTAGCTCTCGAGCTTGGTGATGTTGACGCCGTTGGTGGCGAAGCCGCCCATCGCCTTGTACAGCGCGGCCGGAACCGACCGCACCTCGAACACGAAGCTGGTCATCACCGGGCCGTTGTTCGGCTTCGGCCGCACCGGGTCGCGCGACAGCACGACGAAGCGGGTGGTGTT
This sequence comes from Inquilinus sp. CA228, assembly GCF_052078665.1. NCBI lineage: Bacteria > Pseudomonadati > Pseudomonadota > Alphaproteobacteria > Rhodospirillales > Rhodospirillaceae > Inquilinus > Inquilinus sp. CA228. The sequence continues at coordinate 5,506 of NZ_JBQJIK010000096.1, forward strand.
GTGCTCCGCATCCTCGATGTCGTTGGCCAGGATCGGCAGCTTGTAGATCTCGGCCGCCAGCCGGGTGGAGATGGCGGCGATGCCGGGATCGCCGCGCTCCGCCACCATCTTGGCGGCGCCGGCGGTGTCGGCGTGGATCGCCGGCTTCAGGCCGCGGGCGCGCAGCCATTGCCGGCACTGGCCGATGGCATGGACATGGCTGTGCACCTCGCGGATATCGGACAGCTTCGCGCCCGGCAGCGCCACCAGCTGGTGGTTCACCCGCATGAAGTGCTCGCCGATGATGTGCAGGCCCGATTCCGGCAACAGGTGGTGCATGTCGGCGACCCGACCGGCGATCGAGTTCTCGATCGGGATCATGCCGAGCTCGGCCCGGCCGTCATGGATCGCCGCCAACGCCTCCTCGAAGGACGGGCACGGCACCGTCTCCGCATCCGGGAAGACCTGGCGCGACGCCATGTCGGAATTGGCCCCGGGCCAGCCCTGGAACGAGATCCGCTTGGCGCTGCTCATCTTGTGGCTTCCTCTGCGAGCAGGCGCCGGGCGCGCTCCAGCTCGTCCTGGGTGTCGACGCCGAGCGGCACGGTGTCGACGATGGCGACGTCGATCCGCATCCCGGCGGTCAGCGCCCGCAGCTGCTCCAGCTTCTCGCGCCGCTCCAGCGCCGAGGGCGGCAGCGTCACATAGCGCTCCAGCGCCGCGCGGCGATAGGCGTAGAGGCCGATATGGTGCAGCAGCGGCCCCTCGCCCGACGGCGCCGTGGTGCGGGTGAAGTAGAAGGCCCGGCCGGTCCGCGCGCCCTCCTCCCGCTCGACGATCGCCTTGACGATCGCGGGGTTGGTCTTCTCCTCGTCGCGCACGATCACCGCCGCGAGGGTGCCGATGTCGACCGCCGGGTCGTCCAGCAGCGCCATCGCCGCCCGCGGCAAGGCGGGGTCCAGCGTCGGCAGGTCGCCCTGGACGTTGACCACGATGTCGTGGCGGCCGTCCGGGTCGATGCTGTGCAGCGCCTGGGCGATGCGGTCGGAGCCGGAGGGCAGGTCGGGGTCGGTCAGCACCGCGGTGCCGCCGGCCGCCTCGATCGCGTCGGCGATCGGCCGGTCGCCGCAGGCCACGACCACCGGGCCGAGGCCGGCCGCGACCGACCGGCGCCAGACATGCACGATCATCGGCTCGCCATGGATGTCGGCCAGCGGCTTGTTCGGCAGCCGGGTCGCGGCCAGGCGCGCGGGAATGACGACGATGGGGTTGGACGAGGTCATGATGCCGCGTCATCCCACCCTTGCCGCGACGCCGTCAAGACCGGGCCGAATCCGGCATCGCCCGAGGATCGCCGAGACGGGCCGCGCGGCCGTCCGCCGCGCCCGCTGCCAAGGGTGTCGCAGCCGGACATCGCCCCTTGCCAGATCGATTGCAACGCCTCTACAAGACCCGCGGGCCCGCACGGTCGAATCGAGTCGTGCGTCCGGGGAGGTTGCGGTCGCGCTTCGAGGTGAGATCCGGCATGGAATTCAACAAAATATTCGCTGCTGTCCTGCTGGCCGGCATCATCGGAATGGCGACCGGCATCGTGGCCGATATCCTGGTCTCGCCGGAGCCGCTGCATGAGAACGCGTTCAAGGTCGACACCAGCGCCATCGCCGCCACGCCGGCCGCCGGTGCGGAGCAGGCCGGGCCGTCGATTCCGCCGATCGCGCCGCTGATGGCTGCCGCCGACCCGGCCAAGGGCCAGGCCCTGTCGAAGGCCTGCACCGCCTGCCACACCTTCGAGAAGGGCGGCGCCAACAAGGTCGGCCCGAACCAGTGGAACCTGGTCGACGCGCCGATGGGCCACAAGGACGACTTCAACTACTCGGCCGCGATCAAGAAGAAGCACGAGGACGGCGCGCACTGGACCTATGAGGAGCTGAACGAGTTCCTGGCCGGTCCAAAGGCGCACATCCCGGGCACGACCATGACCTATGCCGGGCTGAAGAATGAGAAGGACCGCGCCGACCTGATCGCCTGGCTGCGCACCAACGCCGACACGCCCGCGCCGCTGCCGAGCCCGGATGCCGCCCCCGCCGGGGGCGCCGCCCCGGCGGGTGGCGAGGCGCCGGCAGGCGGTGCCGCGCCCGCCCCGGCGGGAGGGTCGGAGCAGGCGCCGAAGAGCGGCGGCTGATCGCCGCAGCCTTCCAGTTCCCGGCACGGGACCGCCAAAAGCGGTCCCGTTTCCGTTTATGTCTGGCTTTATCCCGTGCCGTGAGATTCCGTAGACTCCGCTTATCCGCCGGCGCCGCTGCGGCGCCGGAATACCGGCCCGGGACTTTCATGCGAGTCATTGCCGCCCTTCTGATTGCCCTCTCCCTCGCGGCCCCGGCCGCTGTCCGGGCGGAGGAACCGACGGCCAGCCACGCCCTGGCCCTGTTCGGCCAGCCGAAATACCCGGCCGGCTTCACCCATTTCGACTATGCCGACCCGGATGCGCCGAAGGGCGGCAGCCTGGTGCTGAGCACGGTCGGCACCTTCGACACGCTGAACCGGATCCCGCTGGGCGGCGAGCCGCCGCGTTCGCTGGACCTGCTCTACGATTCGCTGATGGTCGAGAGCCAGGACGAAACCGGGGTCTATTACGGCCTGCTGGCGGAGAGCGTGACGGTGCCGGACGATGCCTCCTGGGCGATCTTCGCCCTGCGGCCGGAGGCGCGCTGGCACGACGGCGTGCCGGTGACGGCCGCGGATGTGGTCTGGAGCTGGGAGACGGTGCGGGACAAGGCCGAACCGTTCCTGAAGTCGTTCTTTCGCGACGTGACCGGCGCCGAGGCGCTGGACGACCACCGGGTGCGCTTCAGCTTCGCCAGCCGCAACACCCGCAAGCCGGTCGGCCAGGTGGCGAACTCGCTACCGATCCTGGCGAAGCACTGGTGGACCGCGAACGGCCGCGATGTCGGCGAGAACACGGTCGAGCCGCCGCTCGGCAGCGGCCCTTACCGGATCGCATCGGTCGACCCCGGCCGGACCCTGGCCTGGGAGCGGGTGCCGGACTATTGGGGCCGCGACCTGCCGGTGAATCGCGGCCAGTGGAACGTCGACCGCATCCGCTACGACTACTACCGCGACCGCGACGCCGAGTTCGAGGCGTTCAAGGGCGGCAACTCCGACTTCCGGCAGGAGTTCACCTCGCTGTTCTGGGCCACCGGCTACGACATCCCGGCGGTGCGCGACGGCCGCCTCATCCGCGCCGAAATCGCCAGCGAGGATCCGCGCGGCATGCAGGGATACTTCTTCAATCTGCGCCGTGCCCCCTTCTCCGACCCCAAGGTCCGCGAGGCGCTGGGCTGGCTGTACGACTTCGAATGGGTCAACAAGACCCTGTTCTCCGGCCTGTACGACCGGCTGACCAGCTATTTCAACGCCGAGGGCTTCCGCTCCTCCGGCGTGCCCGAGGGCGACGAACGGGCGCTGCTGGAGCCGTTCCGCGGCCAGGTGCCGGACGCGCTGTTCGACACCCCCTTCGCCCTGCCGAAGACCGATGGCAGCGGCAACATGCGCGACAACATCCGCACCGCCCTGCGCCTGCTGAAAGAGGGGGGTTGGGAGCAGCGCGACGGGGTGATGACCAACATCGCCACCGGCGAGCCGATGCGGTTCGAGATCCTGATTGACCAGGCGATCTATGAGCGCGTGACCCAGCCCTTCATCGAACGGTTGCGTCAGGTCGGCATCCAGGCATCCCTGCGCCGGGTGGATGCGGCGCAGATGCAGAAGCGCCAGCAGAGCTTCGATTACGACGTGATGCCCGTCGCCCTCGCCTTCTACCCGCCGCCGGGCAGCGAGCTGCGCAATAATTTCGGCTCCGGCGAAGCGGAGATCGAGGGCTCGGCCAACCTGATGGGCATCCGCAACCCGGTGGTGGACGCGCTGCTCGACAAGGTCGTGGCCGCCCGCGACCTGTCGTCGCTGCAGGTTGCGACCCGGGCGCTCGATCGTGTGCTGTTGTGGAATCGCTATGCGATCCTGCAATGGGGCAAGGGCGACGCCTGGGTGGCCTATTGGAACCGCTTCGGCCAGCCGAAGACGCAGCCGACCCACCGATTCGGCGAACCGAACGGCGTCGGCTTTCCCTCGACCTGGTGGATCGGTCCGGCGAAAGATGCGGCGTTGAAGCGCGGCGGAGGATAGAGAGAGACGCATGATCACACGGCGCCAATTCTCGATCGGTTCGATGCTCTCGGTTGCGGGAGCATCCTTCCCCCTGCCCCGGGCCTTCGCCCAGAGGACGGCCGCCACGCCCGGTTACGGGGCGCCGACCTATTACCTGCCGATGCTGGACCTGAAGGCGGCCTACCCGAAGGACTTCCCGCACTGGAACTATGTCCGCCCGGACGCCCCCAAGGGCGGCAAGCTAGTGATGGGCGCCTTCGGCACGTTCGACACGTTGAACAACCTAACCACCGACGGCACGGACGCCGCGGGCGTGGACAGCATCTACGATGCCCTGATCACCTCCAATCTCGACGAGCTCGACACCTACTACGCAGATGTCGCGGAGTCGATCGAGGTCTCCGACGACAAGTTATCCGTCGTCTTCACGATGCGCGAGGGACCTCGGTTCCACGACGGACACCCGATGACCGCCGAGGATGTTGCCTTTACTCATCAGTTGCTGCGGGAGAAAGGCGCTCTCAGACTTCGAGCCCGCTTCTATGATGACATGGGCGCCATCGAAGCACTGGATGCTCGCCGGATCCGATTCACGGCCAAGAACCTGAACAACCCTCAACTGCTCAAGCAGGTGGCAAGCTTCCCGATTTTGCCCAAGCACTGGTGGGAAAGCCGCGACTTCGGTGGCCTGACGATGGAACTGCCGCTGGGCAGTGGCGCCTACAAGATCAAGTCGGTCGACCCAGGTCGCGCCATCACGCTACAGCGTGTCGAAGATTATTGGGGCAAGGATCTTCCACAGAATGTTGGGTCATCCAATTTTGATGAAGTTACATATCAATATTATACAGATTTGGACGTTCTGTACGAAGCCTTCAAGTCTGGAGAATTCGACTTCCTAACCATTACTCGCCCGCAGCAATGGGTGACCGGCTTCAAATCCGTAACTGCGGCGCAGGCGGGAACTCTCAAGCTGGAGGAGATTCCCGACGATTCTCCTCAGTACTATTATGGCATGATGTTCAACCTCCGGCGCCCCTATTTCTCCGACGTACGGGTCCGCCGAGCGTTAAACTACCTCTACGATTTCGAAACGACTCAGAAGACCAGCTACTACGGGCTGTACAGCCGCATCCACAGCTACTTCCCGAATACGGCCTTCTCCTTCAGCGGGCTACCCGAAGGTCGAGAACTGGAGATCTTGGAACACTACCGCGGCAAGATCGCCGACGAGATCTTCACCACCGAATTCAAGCAGCCGACGACGGATGGCAACGGCAATATCCGCGCCAACATGCGCGCGGCGCTGGATCTGCTGAAACAGGCGGGATGGGAATCCCGCAACGGCAAGCTGGTCAACGCCGCCGGCGAGGCCATGGCCTTCGAGATCGTTTACTTCAGCCCCGAGGCCGAAAAAACGATCCTGCCCTTCGCCGAGAATCTGCGGCGCGTCGGCATCCAGCCCTCACCGCGCCAACTCGATGTGCCGCAATTTCGAAACCGGGTGAACAACTTCGAATTCGACCTGATGCCGGTTCGCTTCGTACCGTTCTTTCCGCCCGGGGTTGCGTTACGCGGCGGCTGGAACTCCCGCTACGCCGACCGGCCCGGCGACGAAAATTCCCAGGGCGTGAAGGATCCCATTATCGACGAATTGATCGAGATGATCATTGCCGCCAACACCTATGACGAGAAGGCGGCAACCTGCAAGGCCTTCGACCGCTACGCCACGTGGCAATTCTTCTCGATCGGCCTGTACGAGGACCCGGTGAATCGGATCGGCTACTGGGATATGTTCGGCCATCCCGACACTCGGCCAAAAAACGATGTCGGCTTCCCCAGCACTTGGTGGTTCGACGGCAAGAATCCGAAGGCTCTGAGGGGGCAGCGCAGGTGAGGCAGATCCAACCCGCCGTTGACGTTCCGCTCTCTCCTGTACCGGCCTGACCGATGCTCGCCTATATCATCCGGCGCCTGCTGCTGATCATCCCGACCCTGTTCGGGATCATGGTCATCAACTTCGTCATCGTGCAGTTCGCACCGGGCGGTCCGGTGGAACAGATGCTTGCCCAGTTGCAGGGCACCGCCACCGACGCAACCGCGCGGATCAGCGGTTCGGGCGACGACTTCGGCCGCTCGATGGACAATTCACAACTGGGCGGCGGCAACGCCGCCACCAGCAAGTACCGCGGCGCACAGGGCCTCGACCCCAAGTTCATCGCCGAGATCGAGAAGCAATTCGGCTTCGACAAGCCGCCGCTCGAGCGCTTCTACCTGATGATCCGCGACTATCTGAACTTCGACTTTGGCCGCAGCTACTTCAAGAGCGCACGGGTGGTTGACCTCGTGATCTCGAAACTGCCAGTGTCGATCTCGCTCGGTCTCTGGACCACGCTGCTGGTCTATCTGGTCTCTATTCCTCTCGGTATCCGCAAGGCGGTGCGTGACGGCTCGCGCTTCGACATCTGGACCTCCGGCGCCGTCGTCATCGGCTATGCCATCCCCAGCTTCCTCTTCGGGATGCTGTTGATCGTCCTGTTCGCCGGCGGCCGCTATTTCGCCTGGTTTCCGCTGCGCGGCCTGACGTCCGACGGCTGGGCCACGCTCCCTTGGTGGCAGCAGATCGTCGACTATCTCTGGCACATGGTGCTGCCGACCACCGCCATGGTCATCGGTGGCTTCGCCACGCTGACCATGCTGACCAAGAACTCGTTCCTCGATGAGATCGGCAAGATGTACGTGCTGACCGCCCGAGCCAAGGGGCTGGCCGAGCGGCGCGTCCTGTACGGCCACGTGTTTCGCAACGCCATGCTGATCGTGATCGCGGGTTTTCCGGGCGCCTTCATCGGCATTCTGTTCAGCAGCTCGCTTCTGATCGAGGTGATTTTTTCGCTTGATGGCATCGGTCTTCTAGGCTTCGAGGCCATCGTTCAGCGTGACTATCCGGTCGTATTCGCCACGCTCTACGTCTTCACCCTGATCGGGCTGGTGATGAAGCTGGTGCAGGATGTGACCTACACGCTGATCGACCCGCGCATCGACTTCGAGGCCCGCAATGTCTGATGCGACGCTGTCCCCGGGCCGGGACTTTGCCCATCCGCGCTTCCTCGGCATCCGCGTCCGACCAATCACTGCGCGCCGCATCGCCAATTTCCGGGCCAACCGTCGCGGACTGATCGCGCTCTACGTGTTCCTGGCCGTGTTCCTGGTGACGCTGTTCGCCGAGTTCATCGCCAACGACCGGCCACTGCTGGTCAAATATGACGGCCACTATTACGTGCCGATCCTGGCCACCTATCCCGAGACGGCCTTCGGCGGCGAGTTCGAGACCGAGGCGGATTACCGCGACCCATTCGTACGCGAGCTGATCAGCGCCAAGGGCTGGGCGGTCTGGCCGCTGATCCCCTTCTCCTACCGCACCATCAACTACGACCTGGATCAGCCGGCGCCCTCCCCGCCCTCAGAAATGAACTGGCTGGGCACAGACGATCAGGGCCGCGACGTGCTGGCCCGACTGATCTACGGCCTTCGCCTCTCCATCCTGTTCGGCATCACGCTGACTTTCTTCTCGACGATCATCGGCGTCGCCGCTGGGGCGGTGCAGGGTTATTTCGGCGGCTGGATTGATCTGATCTTCCAGCGCGCCATCGAGGTGTGGTCCGGCATGCCGCAGCTGTACCTGCTCATCATCATGTCCTCGATCTTTGCTCCCGGCTTCTGGACGCTCCTGATCATCTTCCTGCTGTTCGAGTGGATGAGCCTGGTCGGCGTGGTGCGGGCAGAGTTCTTGCGCGCCCGCAACCTCGACTATGTCCGCGCCGCCCGCGCACTGGGGCAACCCGACCGCACGATCATGCGGAAGCACGTGCTGCCCAACGCCGTCGTCGCGACCATCACCTTCCTGCCCTTCAACCTGACGGGCAGCATCGGCCTGCTCACCGCCCTCGACTTCCTCGGCTTCGGCCTGCCAGCGGGCTCACCCTCGCTCGGCGAGTTGGTGAACCAGGGCAAGGCCAATCTGCAGGCGCCGTGGCTCGGCTTCACCGCCTTCTTCTCGCTGGCCATCCTGCTCAGCCTCCTCGTCTTCATGGGCGAGGCGCTGCGCGACGCCTTCGATCCGCGCAAGACCCTGGCGGCCGGCGCCTCGCGGCCCGCCGCCGATCCCGTGACCGATCCCAAGGCCCAGACGCCATGACCGAGACCCCGACCTCCGGCGAAAGGCTGCTCGACATCCGCGACCTGGCGGTGGAGTTCCGGGTGCCCGGCGGCGCGGTTCCGGCGGTGACGGGCGTGTCGCTGCATCTTGATCGCGGCGAGACCCTGGCGCTGGTCGGCGAGAGCGGATCGGGCAAGTCGGTCACCGCCCTGTCGGTGCTGCAGCTGCTGCCCTATCCCAGCGCCCGGCACCCCAAGGGCAGCATCCGCTATCGCGGCCAGGAACTGCTCGGCGCGCCGGAGAAGGTGCTCCGCGAGGTCCGCGGCAACAAGATCGCCATGGTGTTTCAGGAGCCGATGACCTCGCTGAACCCGCTGCACACGATCGAGAAGCAGGTCGGCGAGGTGCTGTCGGTGCACAAGGGCATGGGCAAGGCCCAGTCCCGCGCCCGGGTGCTGGAGCTGCTGCTCCTGGTCGGGCTGCCGAACCCGGAGCAGCGCCTGAACGCCTATCCGCACGAGCTGTCCGGCGGCCAGCGCCAGCGGGTGATGATCGCCATGGCGCTGGCGAACGAGCCGGACATCCTGATCGCCGACGAGCCTACCACGGCGCTGGACGTCACCATCCAGGCCCAGATCCTGGAGCTGATGCAGAGCCTGCAGCGCCGCTTCGGCATGGCGCTGCTCTTGATCACTCATGACCTGGGCGTGGTCCGCAAGATGGCGGACCGGGTCTGCGTCATGAACAAGGGTGAGATCGTCGAGGCGGGCGAGACCGAGGCGGTGTTCACCGCGCCGCAGCACCCCTACACCCAGCGCCTCCTCGCCTCCGAGCCCAAGGGCGACCCGGCGCCGCCCCCGGCCGACGCCCGCACCGTGGTCTCGGCCAGCGAGATCAAGGTCTGGTTCCCGATCAAGGCGGGCGTGCTGCGCCGCACGGTCGACCATGTCAAGGCGGTGGACGGCATCGACGTCACCGTGCGCGAGGGCCATACGGTCGGCGTGGTCGGCGAGAGCGGCTCGGGCAAGACCACGCTCGGCCTCGCCCTGCTGCGCCTGATCTCCAGCCAGGGCTCGATCCTGTATGGCAAGAAGGAGCTGCAGGGCCTGCAGTTCCGCGACATGCGGCCGCTGCGGCGGGAGATGCAGATCGTCTTCCAGGACCCGTACGGCTCGCTCAGCCCGCGCATGTCGATCTCCGAGATCATCGAGGAAGGGCTGCAGGTGCACCGCATCGGCGGCTCCTCGGCCGAGCGCGAGCGGATGATCGTGGCGGCGCTGGAGGAGGTCGGGCTGGACCCCGCCAGCCGGCACCGCTATCCGCACGAATTCTCCGGCGGCCAGCGCCAGCGCGTCGCCATCGCCCGGGCCATGGTGCTGAAGCCGAAATTCGTGGTGCTGGACGAGCCGACCTCGGCGCTCGACATGTCGGTCCAGGCCCAGATCGTCGACCTGCTGCGCGATCTGCAGGAGAAGCACCGCCTGGCCTATCTGTTCATCAGCCACGACCTGAAGGTGGTCCGCGCCCTGTCGGACGAGGTGATCGTGATGAAGAACGGCAAGGTGGTCGAGCACGGCTCGGCGGCGCAGATCTTCGAGGCGCCGCAGCACCCCTACACCCAGGCGCTGCTCAAGGCCGCGCTGGAGCTCAAGGCGGCGGACACGGCCGAGGTGGCGGTTTAGGGTCTGGGATACCCCTTTCTCTCCCATTGTCATTGCCGGGCTTGACCCGGCAATCCAGGGCCACCCAGAGCGGCATCGACATCTCTGGATGCCCGGGCTTGACCCACGGCTGTCCGGTTGAGTTTTTGTGGACAAGGCGCATGGCGTTGATTCTGCTGTGTCTCGAACGTCTGGCAACGTGTCGGGACAGCAAAGGGCAACGCCATGCAGCACAAGAATAGCGTGTTCCACGATCTTCTGAAGCACGTTCCTTGGGCCGGCTTCGACGGGCTGGTCGAGCAGCATGGCGCCGATTTTCGGGTGCGGAGCTTGCCGAGCAAGACACAGCTGATCGCGCTGGTGTACGGCCAGTTGTCCGGGGCACAGGGCCTGCGCGAGATCGTCGGTACGCTGCAGAGCCATGCGGCGCGGCTCTACCACCTGGGCGCCGGAGCGGTGGCGCGCTCGACGCTGTCGGACGCCAACGCGTTGCGGCCCCCCGAGGTGTTCACCGGGCTGCTCGGTCTGCTGATCGACCAGGCGCATCGCGGGCTCCGGCGCGAGCTCGACGGCACCACCTATCTCATCGACTCGACCAGCCTGCGGCTGAGCGCCTTGAGCGGCTGGGCCCGCTTCAGTGCCGGCGTCTGCGGGGTGAAGGCCCACGTGATCTACGATCCGGACGCCGACTGCCCGGTCTATCTCTCCATCACCCCGGCCAAGGTCAACGACATCACCGCCGCCCAGGCGATGCCGATCGAGGCCGGCGCCACCTACGTCTTCGACCTCGGCTACTACGACTATCGCTGGTGGGCCGAACTCGATGCCAAGGGCTGCCGCATCGTCACCCGCTTCAAGACCCACACCAAGCTCACGCTGATCGAAGAGCTGCCGGTGCCGGAAGGCGGCTCCATCCTGTCCGATCGCATCGGCTTCCTTCCCGCTCGCCAGGCCGGCAGCCGCCGCAACCCCATGGCCGATGCGGTGCGCGAGATCCGCGTGCGCATCGATACCGGCAAGGTGCTGCGGATCCTGTCCAACGACCTCGATGCGACTGCCCAGGAGATCGCCGATCTCTACAAACGCCGCTGGGCCATCGAACTGTTCTTCCGCTGGGTCAAGCAGACCCTCAAGATCACCCGCTTCGTCGGGCGCTCGGAGAATGCCGTGCGCATCCACATCGCCGTCGCCCTGATCGCTTTCCTGCTGCTGCGACTGGCCCAGGCGGCGCAAAGCACGGTCAAATCTCCGCTCGCCTTCGCCCGCCTGGTCCGCGTCAACCTCATGCAGCGCAGGCGCATCGACCGCCTGCTCAAGCCCGAGCCTGCCCCCGTCTCCAATCCAGACCAATTGCTGCTCCAATGGGCCTGAATCTTAACCGGACACCCGTGGGCTCGACCCGGGCATGACAGAAGGGGTTAGGTTAGGGCTGCTCGATCAGACTCGACCCGATCACTCCGCCGCGGCGATGTCCTGCTTCTGCGGTGCCGGCTTGGTGTGCGCCCTGGCGGCGGCGGCGCGGGCGCCCTGCGTCACCGAGAACATCTCCAGCGTGTCGAGCTCTTCCTCGCTCACCGGCGTCAGCGCCAGGTCGTGATAGGCCTTGCGGTTCGGATCGGCCTTGATCCGGCGGCGGACCTTGTTGAAGCGCCACCACAGCCGCGCCATGGCCCAGTGCTTGGCCACGGTCTCGCCGGCGTAGCGGAGATAGAACGGCACGGCCGCCTCGTGCGGCAGGCCCGGGCGGCGGTCGGTCCGCACCTTGCGGCGCAGATAGCCGCCCTCCAGCGGGTGCAGCCCCTCGACATTGATGCAGGTGGTGAACCACAGCAGCAGGAACAGGATCTTGCCGACGCTGATCCCGGTCGCCGCCGCCCGGCGCATCACCGTCTCCATATGCTCGGGCGAGTAATAGGTCTGCCAGGCCAGCTTGTAGGCCCGCTGCCACTCCTCGCGCGACATCATCGCGTGGCCGGTGGTGACGTGGTTCAGGTCGTAACGGTTGAGGTCGGGATCCATCGCGATGCCGGCGTGGAACAGGTTCTTGTGGTCCTCCGACCCCGGCAGCGGCGTCAGGAAGAAGAACTCCAGCAGGTCGACCGGCAGCTCGCGCTGGATGATGCCGATGTCGCGGACGATGCTCTCCGGAGTGTCGGTCGGGAAGCCCAGGATGTAGCCGGCATAGGTCATGGCGCCGACCGCCTTCCAGGCCAGCAGCATCTTGCGGTACTCGGTGATCTTGTTCTGCCGCTTCTTGGCGCCGACCAGGCTGTCCGGGTTGATGTTCTCCAGCCCGATGAACACCCGGGTCACCCCCGCCCGGCCCGCCTTCTCGATGAAGTGCGGGATGCGGTGGCACATGGTGTCGACCTGGATGATCATGCGGAAGGACAGCTTCTCCCGCTCGCGCAGCTCGATCAGCCGGTCGAAGATCGGCTCCCAGTCCTTGTTCCGGGCGAAGTTGTCGTCGGTGATGAAGAAGCGGCTGATGCCGCTCTTCACATTCTCGCGGATGATCTGCTCGACATCGTCAGGCGAGCGGCGGCGCGACTTGCGGCCCTGGACGTTGATGATGGTGCAGAACGAGCACTGGAACGGGCAGCCGCGGCCGGCGTCGAAGCTGGTGTGCTGGCCGGCGGTGCGGCGCACCCGCGCGATCGGCAGCACCGGCATCGGGACGCCTTCGATGTTCGGCAAATCGTCCATGAAGTTGTAGAGCGGCTTGAGCCGGTTGGCGAAAGCGTCGACCAGCACCTCGTCGAGCCGTCCCTCGGCCTCGCCGGCGAACAGCGAGATGCCCAGCGCCTGCGCCGCCGCCACCTCGGGCTGCAGGCCGGGCAGCATGGCGATGGTGCCGGAGACGTGGAAGCCGCCGATGCCGACCTGGATCCCCGCCGCCCGCAGCGGCCGGGCGAGGTCGACCGCCCGCGGGAACTGGTTCGACTGCACCCCGACCAGCGCCACCATCCCCGATCCCGAGCGCCGAATCCGGCGGATGATCGCGTCCGGGCGGACCCGGGTGTTGGTCTCGTCGATCGCGGTGATGGCGATGTCGACATCCGGGCCGAGGATCAGGCGCTCGGAACAGTCGCGGGCGAGGCCGTACAGCACCGCCAGCGTGTTCGACGGAATCGCCGACCGCAGCCATTGGATGACATAGCCGTCGTCGTCGTAATGCGACGGCTTGATCAAGACGAGCTCGAACACCCGCCGCCCGTTCGTCCCCACCGCCATATGGCGTCCCCTGTTGGGTCCTGTTGACGCCTGAATAGCACGAATGCCAGCCGCGGGGCGACGATTGCGGCAGCCGGCGGCGAGGTTCATACAGGAGTCGTCAAGGCACGGGCCGGTCCGGGGAAGACATCATGGCGAGCGTCGATCTGAACTGCGACATGGGCGAAGGCTTCGGCGCCTGGGAGATGGGCGACGATTCGGCGATGCTGGAGATCGTCACCTCGGCCAATGTCGCCTGCGGCTTCCATGCCGGCGACCCGATCGTGATGCGGCGGACCCTGGCGCTGGCGCGCGACCGCGGCATCGGCGTCGGCGCCCATCCCGGCTTCCTCGACCTCTGGGGCTTCGGCCGCCGGGTGATCAAGGGCGAGACGCCGGAGGAGTTGGAGGCCCAGGTGGTCTACCAGATCGGCGCCATCCAGGGCATGGCCAAGGCGGTCGGCCACCGCGTCACCCATGTCAAGGCGCATGGCGCGCTGAGCAATGTGGCGATGATCGAGGATGCGGTGGCGCTGGCGATCGGCCGGGCCATCCAGTCGGTCGATCCGACCCTGGCCTATATGGTCCTGCCCGGCACGGCGCTGGAGCGCGCGGCGGTGGAGCTGGGCCTGCCGGTGGTGCGCGAGGTCTTCGCCGACCGCACCTATGAGGACGACGCCACCCTGACCTCGCGCAAGATCGCCGGATCGGTGATCCACGACCCCGAGGCCGCGGCCGAGCGGGTGCTGCGCATGGTCCAGGAGCAGGCGGTCACCAGCCGCAGCGGCAAGCGCATCCCGGTGCCGGTCGACACCGTCTGCGTCCATGGCGACACGCCGGGCGCGGTCGGCATCGCCCGCCGCATCCGCGAGCGGCTGGAACAGGCCGGCATCCGCCTGGTGGCGCTGAAGGACCGCCCGGCCTGATCCGGCAATCTCGTGGAATCGCCGGGAATTCGCCGCGAAAGCATGACAGACGAGCGCTGCGGAACGCGCTCTTGTAACGGAACCTTAACACGTCCATCTCCGGGGCCACGGGTCAGCAGGACCCACGCCGCCCCTGCCGTCCGGAGACGGAAACAATGATTCTCGACCGCCGCCGCCTTCTCGCCGGCATCAGCCTGGCCGTGGTCGGCCTGTCCGTGATGGCTGCCGCCGATCCCGACGGGGCGACACGCGGCGTCGACGACGAGGTGCTGGTCAGGCCCGGCGTCGTCTACGCGCTGGGCGACAAGCGCGACGGCGGCTTCAACGAGGGCGCGATGCACGCGCTGGAGTTTTTCCGCAACGAGACCGGCGAGGCCTATCTCGAGGCCGAGCTGCAGAAGACCGATGACTTCGCCGCGGCGGTGGACGGCATGGTGCGGCAGGGCGCCAACCTGATCATCGCCGTCGGCTTCTACTATGCCGATGCGGTGAAGCTGTGTGCCGCCGCCCATCAGGACGTCCGCTTCGTCCTGGTCGACGGCGTCGCCGAGGGGCCGAACATCCGCTCGATCGTGTTCCGCGAGCAGGAGGGCGCCTATCTGGTCGGCGTGCTGGCGGCGCTGGCCTCGAAATCCGGCACGATCGGCTTCGTCGGCGCCGTCGACATCCCGCTGATGCAGAAATTCGCCTCCGGCTACGCCGCCGGCGCCCGGGCGACGCGGCCCGAGGTCGCCACCCTGGTCGACTATGTCGGCACCGACACCGCCGCCTTCCGCGACCGGGACCGGGCGGCCCAGGTCGCGCACGGCCTGATCGGGCGCGGCGCCGACGTCCTCTTCGCCGTCGCCGGCGAGGCCAATCTCGGCGTGTTCCAGGCGGCGCGGGAGGCGGAGAAGCTGGCGATCGGCGTCGACGGCAACCAGAACGGCGTGGTTCCCGGCACCATCCTGACCTCGATGCTGAAGCGGGTCGACATCGCCGTGCTGCGCTCGCTGGACGACATGCGGGCGGGCACCTGGTCCGCCGGCGTGGTCACGCTCGGGGTGCGCGAGCACGCGGTCGGCTGGGCGATCGACCAGAACAACCGGCCGCTGGTCACCCCGGAGATGGAGGAAGCGGTCGAGACCGCCCGCCGCGCCATCGCCGACGGCAGCATCACGGTGCCCGACCCGACGGCGCACTGACGGGTTCCGACCGGTCCCGGCGCAGTCCGTTTCAGGCGACAAAATCATCGAATTGATCTAAAATTTTACTGTCATTGCCGGGCTTGACCCGGCAGTCCAGAGAATCTCGACAATTCCTGGATGCCGGGTCAAGCCCGGGCATGACGTCAGAAAGTTGTGGCACCGCTGGAAAATCGCCTTATGGCTGTCTTTTCTGCTCGGGCAGCGGTTTTCCATCTCTCCATGACCTCCCCGAGTCACGCGAATGCAACCGAAGCCCCTTACAGGTATTTCGAGAGCGGCAGGGGATTCGGCCCTTGCCCGATGAAGAAGGGGGACTTCGTCATGGCCGATCCGTTGCTCAACGAGTTCGTCGCCAACCATGTCGGCACCGACAGCTCGGAATATTTCGAGATCAGGGGCGACGCCCTGGCCGACTACAGCGGCTGGACCCTGGTGCAGATCGAGGGCGATGCCGGCGGCACCGGCCGCATCATCTCCGCCACCGACATCGGCAGCACCGATGCCGACGGGTACTGGAGCAGCGGCTTCCAGTCGAACCTGCTGCAGAACGGCAGCGGCACCCTGCTGCTGGTCGAGAACTACAGCGGCAGCACCGGCCAGGACCTCGACACCAACGATGACGGCGTGCTCGACGCCACGCCCTGGGGCCGGATCGGCGACGGCGTCGCGATCGACGACGGCGGCAGCGGCGACCGCTTCTACAGCACCACCGTGCTGACCCCGAATTTCGACGGCGGCGGCATCACCGTCGGCGGCGCCTCGCGACTGCCGGACGGCATCGACACCGGCAGCCCGGCGGACTGGACCCGCAACGATTTCGACCTGGCCGGCCTGCCGGGCCAGGCCGGCACCCCGGCCCCCGGCGAGGCGCTGAACACCCCGGGCGCCGAGAACGCCCCGGTGCCCGTCGCCGAGCCGGAGTTCCACGCGATCTACGAGATCCAGGGCGCCGGCCACCGCTCCGAATTCGCGGGCGACCGGGTGGCGACCCAGGGCGTGGTCACCGCCATCGCCAGCAACGGCTTCTACATCCAGGACGCCCAGGGCGACGGCAACACCGCGACCTCGGACGCAGTGTTCGTGTTCACCGGCACCGGCGCCGTGCCGGCCGAGGTGCAACTCGGCGTCACCCTCGACGTCACCGGCTCGGTCACCGAATTCCAGCCCGGCGGCGCCTCGTCCCACAACCTGACCATCACCGAGATCACCGGCGCCAGCGTCGAGGTCTCGGCGGTGCAGCAGACCGTGCCGGTCGCGGTCAGCATCGGCGCCGGCGGCTACGCCCCGCCGACCGAGACGATCGACGACGACGGCCGCACCGTCTTCGACCCCGCGCATGACGGCGTCGACTACTGGGAGAGCCTGGAAGGCATGCTGGTCGACGTGCCCGCCCCGGTGGTGGTCGGCCCGACCAACGGCTTCGGCGAGGCCTATGTCCTGGCCGACAACGGCGACCACGCCACCGGCACCCGCAGCGGCGCCGGCGGCCTGCTGCTCTCCGAGACCGACCAGCAGCCGGAGCGGATTCAGATCGACGACGACCTGCTGGGCGGCAGCGGCATGCCGGACGTCAATGTCGGCGCCAAGCTGGGCAACGTCCAGGGCGTGGTCAGCTACAATTTCGGCTGGTACGAGGTCCAGGCCGTCAACCCGGTCACGGTCGAGTCCCCGGGCACGCTGGCGCCGGAGACAACGGCGCTGGCCGGCGACCGCGACCACCTGACCGTCGGCTCGATCAATCTCGAGAACCTCGATCCCAAGGTCGAGGACATCAACCTGGTCCAGGACAGGAACCCGAACAACGTCGACGACGATGTCGGCAGCGGCAAGTTCGACCGGCTGGCCCAGCAGATCGTCTCGAACATGGGCTCGCCCGACATCGTCGCGCTGCAGGAGGTGCAGGACAGCGACGGCGCCGAGATCACCGGCGTGACCTCGGCCGCCGAGACCGCGCGGGTGCTGATCGAGTCGATCGTCGCGAATGGCGGGCCGCGCTACGAATATGTCGATGTCGCGCCTGCGGCCGGCACCTCGGGCGGCCAGCCCGGCGGCAACATCCGGGTCGGCTACCTGTACAATCCGGACCGGGTCGAGCTGGTCGAGGGCTCGGTCAAGGCGCTGACCGACCCCGACCTGTCGGACGGCGACGCCTTCGCCGCCAGCCGCCTGCCGCTGGCCGCCGATTTCGTCTTCAACGGCGAGACGGTGACGCTGGTGAACAACCACTTCACCTCGAAGAGCGGCAGCTCGCCGACCTATGGCGAGGACTTCCCGCCGCTGAACCGCGGCGAGGACCAGCGCGAGGCCCAGGCGGCGATCGTCAACGCCTATGTCGACGGCCGGCTGGCGTCCGATTCCGACGCCAAGGTGATGGTGGTCGGCGACCTCAACGAGTTCTCCTGGAACGACCCGCTGAAGGTGCTGCGCGGCGACACCGACGGCAGCCACGTGCTGAAGGACCTGGCCGACGAGCTGCTGTCGCCGCAGGAGCGCTGGAGCTACGTGTTCGAGGGGGCGAGCCAGGAGCTCGACCACATGCTGGCGACCGACGGCGTGTACCGGTCCGGGCTGGAGTTCGACATCGTCCACACCAATGCCGGCTTCGCCGACCAGGTCAGCGACCACGACCCGTCGGTGGCGCGGCTGCACATCCCGGCCCCGGGCACGCCGGAGAACCCGAACATCATCACCGCCGACAAGCCGACCTTCTTCTTCAACTTCGCTATCGTGAAGGGCACCGAGGATTTCGACGAGGTCCGCGCCACGGTCAACGTCAAGGCGAATGATGCGGTCGAGCGCATCGTGCTGCAGGGCGACCGCGACCTGATCGTCTGGGCCGGCAACACCGACACCCAGATCATCGGCAATTCGGGCAACAACACGCTCTATGGCGGCGCCGGCAACGACCGCATCGCCGGCAGCGGCGGGAACGACCTGCTGATCGGGGGCCGCGGCGCCGACATCTTCGCCTTCGGCCATGGCGACGGCCGCGACGTGATCACCGACTTCGATGTTCGGCAGGACAAGCTGGCCATCGCCGACGGAGTCGATTTCACGGTCCGGGGCGGGCTGCTGAGCACGGTGGTCGAGTTCGACGACGGCACCCGCGTCACCCTGCTCGGAATCCGCCCGGACCAGATCGAGCACGCGGATTGGATGGTGTGAGGCGGTAGGGTCGTTCGGTCGCCGAGCAGGGGATTGAAAATCCCCGTGTCGTAGGTTGGGTTCGCGGCAGCGAACCCAACAACGGCCCCTCCTAAACAGTGTTGGGTTCGCCAAGGCGAACCCAACCTACGTTCCCAGCTCCTCTAACCGCCGCTGCAGAAACCTCCGCTCCGACTCCTGCTGCGTCAGTCCGAGAGCCCGCTCATAGGCGGCGCGGGCGTCTTCCGTCCGGCCCAGCCGGCGCAGCAGGTCGGCGCGGGCGGCGTGGGCCAGGCGGTAGCCGCCGAGATGGCCATGCGCCAAAATCGCGTCGATCAGGGCCAGCCCCGCCGCCGGACCGTCGCGCATCGCCACCGCCACCGCCCGGTTCAGCGCCACCACCGGCGACGGGTCGGCCTGAGCCAACAGGTCGTACAGGCCGACAATCTCGGCCCAGTCGGTCGCGGCAGGGTCCGGCGCCGCCGAATGCACCGCCGCGATCGCCGCCTGCAGCGCATAGCCGCCGACCTCCGGGCCCGCCAGAGCCCGCCGCACCAGCGCCGTGCCCTCCGCAATCTGGCCGCGGTGCCACAGGCTGCGGTCCTGGTCGGCCAGCAGCACCAGGTCGCCGGCCGGGGAGCTGCGGGCGGCGCGGCGGGATTCCTGCAGCAGCATCAGGGCCAGCAGGCCGATCGCCTCCGGCTCCGGCAGCAGCTCGACCAGCAGCCGGCCCAGGCGGATCGCCTCGCCCGACAGGTCCGGCCGGGTCAGGTCGGCGCCGGAGGAGGCCAGATAGCCCTCGTTGAACACCAGGTAGATCACCTGCAGCACGCTCTCCAGCCGGTCCGCCAGCTCGGCCCGCGGCGGCACCTGGTAGGGGATGCCGGCGTCGCGGATCTTCGCCTTGGCCCGGACGATGCGCTGCGCCACCGTGGTCGGCGCGGCCAGGAAGGCGTGGGCGATCTCCTCCGTGGTCAGGCCGCACATCTCGCGCAGGGTCAGCGCCAGCTGCGCCTCCGGCGCCAAGGCCGGATGGCAGCAGGTGAAGATCAGCCGCAGCCGGTCGTCCTCGATCTCCTCGGCGTCTTGTCCGTGGGGGTCCTCCGCCTCCTCGAGATGCTTCGCCAGCTCGGCCCGGGCCGCGTCCAGGCGGGTGCGGCGGCGCAGCCCGTCGATCGCCTTGAACCGGCCGGAGGAGACCAGCCAGGCCCGGGGATGGGCCGGCACGCCGTCGCGCGGCCACTGCTCCGCCGCCGCCCGGAAGGCGTCGTGCACCGCCTCCTCGGCCAAGGTGAAGTCGCCGAGCAGGCGGATCAGCGTGGCCAGCACCCGGCGCGACTCCGCCCGATACACGGCCTCGATCGTCCGCTGCATCGCCGAATCCGCGGTCATGAGCCGCCGCAGCCGTGCTCCATGACCGGCCGGACCTCGATACTGCCCATCCGCACCATCGGGATGCCGGCGGCGAGCTGCAGCGCCTGGTTCAGGTCGCGCGCCTCGATCATGATGAAGCCGGCGAGATGCTCCTTGGTCTCGGCGAAGGGGCCGTCGGTGGTCGAGAGACGGCCGCCGCGCACCCGCAGCGTGGTGGCGGCGCTGGTCGGCTGCAGCGCCTGGGCGGCGACGAAATGGCCGCGGCGGCTCAGATCCTCGTCATGGGCCTGAGATTCGCGGACCAGCGCCGTGAACTCGTCGGGCGACATCGCGTCCAGGGTCCGCTGCTCCATATAGACCAGGCACAGATACTTCATCGCGGGGTCCTCCCGGCTGCGAGTGTGGATGCTGGCTTGTCGTTCCGGGAAGCGCGGAATCGACAGGCTTTCGGTTTACGCCGCGGCATCGCGCGCCTAGATAAGGCCGCAGTCGAGATGTTGAGCCCATGCCCGAAGCCCTGACCATCGGTTCCGTCGCGGTTCCCGGACGGGTCTGGATCGCCCCGATGACCGGGGTGTCCGACCTGCCGTTCCGTCGCGCCGCGTCGCGGCTGGGCGCGGCCTATGTCTCGACCGAGATGGTGGCCTGCGCCGAATTCGCCCGCGGCCGGCCCGACGTGCTGCGCCGCGCCGCGGTCGGCGACGGCCTGCCGTTGATGGTGGTGCAGCTGATCGGCCACGACCTCGCGGCGGTGGCCGAGGGCGCCCGCCTGGCCGCGGCGGCCGGGGCGCAGATCATCGACCTGAATTTCGGCTGCCCGGCGCGCGAGGTCACCGGCGTGCAGTCCGGCTCCGCCATGATGCGCGACCCGGACCGGGCCGAGCGGCTGATGGCGGCCGCGGCCGATGCGGTCGACGTGCCGGTCACGGTCAAGATCCGGCTGGGCTGGGACGATCTCAGCCGCAACGCGCCGGACTTCGCCCGCCGCTGCGTCGCCGCGGGCGCCCGGGCGGTGACGGTGCATGGCCGCACCCGTTGCCAGTTCTACAAGGGCACGGCCGACTGGAGCGCGGTGCGCGCGGTGAAGGACGCCGTCGACGTCCCGGTCATCGTCAACGGCGACATCGTCGACGGCGCCGGCGCGCGGAAGGCCCTGGAGCAATCCGGCGCCGATGGGATGATGGTCGGGCGCGGCGTCACCGGCAAGCCCTGGATCGCGGCGGCGATCGAGGCGGCGCTCGATCGGCCGGATGCCGATGGCACTGCCGGGCCGGACGGCACGGACCGGCTGGCCATCGCCCTGCAGCATTTCGGCGAGACGCTGGCCTTCTACGGCGATCACCACGGGCTGCGCGTGTTCCGCAAGCATCTCGCCGCCTATATCGAGGCCGCGCCCTGGCCGGCCGCCGCCGAGGACCGGCGCGCGGCCCGCCGGGTGTTGTGCCAGACCGACTCCCCGACCGAGGTCGAAGCCGGCCTGGCCGCGCTCTGGACCGGCCGGGCGCAGCGACTGGCCGCCTGACGCCAGCAATCCGTCGCGGGACCTTCG
>NZ_JBQJIK010000097.1:0-26804 GCF_052078665.1 Inquilinus sp. CA228
GCCCTGGCCGGGCGCATCGACGGCGCCCGGATCGAGCGCGCCGATGCCGGCTTCGTGCGCGACGCCACCGGCTTCGCCATCGGCGGCGTCGCCCCGGTCGGCCATGCCACGCCACCGCATGTGGTGATCGACCGCGACCTGCTGGCGCTGCCGCGGATCTGGGCCGCGGCCGGGACGCCGAACTCGGTCTTCGCCCTGACGCCGGAGCAGTTGGTGGCGCTGACCGGCGGCGTCGTCGCCGACATTGCGAAGCGCGCGCCGTGATCGGCCATCTGTCCTTCGGCGTGTTCGACCTCGACCGCGCCATCCGGTTCTACGACGCGGCGCTGGCCCCGGTCGGCATGGTGCGGGTGTGGGCCGACGCCACCGCCGCCGGCTACGGGCCGCCCGGCGGCAACGACAAGCTCGCCTTGATGCGGCAGAAGCAGCCGGTGGTGCCGCCCGGGCCCGGCTTCCACCTGGCCTTCAATGCCCCGACGCGCGAGGCCGTCGACCGCTTCCACGCCGCCGCCCTGGCCGAGGGCGGGCGGGACGCCGGCGCACCCGGGCTGCGGCCGCATTACGGGCCCAGCTACTACGCCGCCTTCGTCCACGACCCGGACGGCCACAAGCTCGAGGCCGTCTGCCAATAGGCGGGCCGCGCTTCGGACCGTTGACGGGCCCGGCGGCGGGGCGCTACGACAGGCGCATGGCGACGACGATCACCCTGAAGCGCACCACCAAGACGACCGCTGCGGCGGGCGTTCTCTGGTGCACGCGGTGACCGCCGCGTCCTAGCAACCAGAGGCCCCGCCGGGAAGGGACGGGGCCACCGGTTCAGCCATCGTCCCTCCCGGCCCACAGGAAGGACGACATCATGCTCCCATCATCCGATCTGCAAGAGGCGCCGCGCGGCGTGCGCTCGCCCGACCCGGTGGTCGCGATCGTCGGCGCGACCGGGGCGGTCGGCGTCGAACTGCTGCGCTGCCTGGAGGCCCGGCGCTTCCCCGCCGCGGAGGTGCGGCTGCTGGCCTCGGCTCGGTCCGTCGGCCGGCGGATCCCGTTCCGCGGCAGCGACCTGGTGGTCGAGGAGCTGACCGAGAGCAGCTTCGCCGGCGTCGACATCGCCCTGTTCTCGGCCGGCGCCGGCATCTCCCGGCGCTACGCTCCGGCGGCGGTGGCGGCCGGGGCGGTGGTGGTCGACAACTCCTCGGCCTTCCGCATGCTGCCGGAGGTGCCGCTGGTGGTGCCGGAGGTGAATGCCGCCGCGCTGGCGGGCCATGCCGGTATCATCGCCAACCCCAACTGCGTCGCCGCGATCATGACGGTGGCGCTGGCGCCGCTGCACCGGGCGCATCCGCTGCGGCGGGTGACGGCGGCGACCTATCAGTCCGCCTCGGGCGCCGGCGCTGCCGCGATGGAGGAGCTGCGGGAGGCCACGGCCGCCTATTTGCAGGGGAAGCCGTTCGAGCCCAAGGTCCTGCCGTACCCCTATGCCTTCAACCTGTTCAGCCACAACGCCGATGTCGATCCCGTCAGCGGTTCCAACGGCGAGGAGCTGAAGGCGATCGCCGAGAGCCGGCGCATCCTCGGCGCGCCGGAGCTGCCGATCGGCATCACCTGCATCCGCGTGCCGGTGCTGCGGGCCCATTCGATCGCCCTGACGGTCGAGTTCGACACCGTGGTGACGCCCGAGGAGGCGAGGGGCCTGCTCGCGAACGGGCCGGGGCTGCGCCTGGTCGACGACCGCGCCGCGAACCACTTCCCGATGCCGTCAGAGGCGAGCGGGCAGGATGACGTCCTGGTCGGCCGCATCCGGACCGATCTGGGCGACCCGACCGGCCGCTCCCTGTCCCTGTTCGTGTCCGGCGACCAGCTGCTCAAGGGCGCCGCCCTCAACGCCGTGCAGATCGTGGAGCATCTGCGGTCTTGACCTCCGGGGTCGTGACCCCCGGATCGGTGGCGGCTCGCCTTCCCGCCGAATTGCGCTAGATTGGAACCGATCGCGCCCGCCCCGGCGGGCGCTCGGGGCCGCAAGGCCGATGGCGCGAGGGCCGGGACCATGGCGAAGAAGGCCGACATAGCGAACCACATCGTCACCACCGCGGTCGACCTGGCGGCGGAGAAGGGGTGGCGCGCCCTGACCCTGGCGGATGTCGCCCAGGCGGCGCGGGTGCCGATGTCGGCGCTGTACCGCCACTGCCCGACCAAGCCGGATCTGCTGGCCGGGTTCAGCCGGATGATCGACCAGGCGGTGCTGTCCGAAGGGCTGCCGGGCGCCGACGAGAGCCCGCGCGACCGGCTGTTCGACCTGATGATGCGCCGCTTCGACGTGCTGTCGGGCCATCGCGCCGGGATCAAGGCGATCCTGCGCGACCTGCGGCTCGACCCGCTGGCCACCTTGCTGCAGGCGCGGCAGCTCGAGCTGTCGATGCGCTGGACGCTGCAATCCGCCGGCATCTCGACCTCCGGGCTGCTCGGCCAGGCGCGGGTGCGGGCCCTGTGCCTGATCTACGGACTGGTGCTGCGGGCCTGGGAGCAGGATGATTCGCCGGATCTCGACCGCACCATGAAGGCGTTGGACCAGCGTCTGCGCCAAGCCGAGCAGTGGCAGAACACGTTCGGTCGCGGCCGCGGAACGCGCCGGGCGGAGCCGCCGGCCCAGCCGGAGGCCGCGGCGGGGCAGGAGCCGACGCTGCACTGAATGACAATCGATTGCGCTGTATGACAGCTTTGCTGCAGTGCACAATTTTCTCTTGCGGTGCGATCGACCCCGTGTAAGGTGCTGCTTTATTGTGCAACCAGGAGTTGGGCCATGAGCAAGGTGCCGCCGGTCTGGGACGTCGACTTCACCAAGCTGCTGAGCGAGTTCAAGGTGCCGGGCGTCGATCTCGACGCGGTGCTGCAGGCCCAGCGCAAGAACATCGAGGCGCTGACCGCCGCCAATCGCACCGCGGCGGAAGGGCTGCAGGCCTTCGCCCGCCGCCAGGGCGAGATCCTGCGCCAGAACATGGCCGAGCTGCAGAGCCAGTTCTCGACCGCCGTTTCCTCCGGCGCGCCGGAAGAGAAGCTGGCCAAGCAGACCGAGCTGGCGAAGTCCGCCTTCGAGAAGGCGATCGCCGACATGAAGGAGCTGGCCGAGCTCCTGGCCAAGTCGAACACCGAGGCCGCCGAGATCGTCAGCAAGCGCGTCAGCGCCAGCTTCGACGAGCTGAAGGGTGTGCTGAAGGCCCCGACGACGAAGCGCTGATCTGAACATATAAAGAAGGCCGCCTTCGGGCGGCCTTCTTGCCTTCCGGACGCCGGCGCGGCAGGGTGCGCCGGTTTCGCGGAGGGCAGAATGACGATCAGCTACGACGATTTCGCCAAGGTCGACATCCGGGTCGGCACCATCGTGGCGGTCGACCCCTATCCCGAGGCGCGCAAGCCGGCCTACAAGCTGACCGTCGATCTGGGGCCGGAGATCGGCCAGAAGCGCAGCTCGGCCCAGCTGGTGGCGCTGTACACGCCGGAGACGCTGCTCGGCCGCCAGGTGGCGGCGGTGGTGAACTTCCCGCCGAAGCAGATCGGCCGCTTCATCTCCGAGATCCTGGTGCTGGGCTTCCCCGATTCCGAGGGCAACGTCGTGCTGGCCGCGATCGAGCGCCCGGTGCCGAATGGCGGGCGGCTGTTCTAGCTCTCCGCGGTTGACGCGGCGCCGCGTCCCGCCGATCATCATCGCGATCGCAGGATCAGCCATACCCTCCACGTGACTGGCGAGACGGGGAGCACCCCGAGGGAGCGTGGAGGACCGTTTCGATGCCGCTCGCCTGGGCAGCCTTCCTTTGAAGCTGGTCGGGCGATTCGTGTCCAGGCATCGCAACGGAGCACTCCCCATGGAATACCAGCACCAGCCCGACCCGGTCGATCTCGATCCGCGGGCCCGCTTGGCCGCCGCCGATCCGGAGGCCGCCGCCATCCTCGAGCGCGAGGAGCGCCGGCAGCACCAGGGCCTGACCCTGATCGCGTCGGAGAACCACGCCTTCCCCGAGCTGCGACCGCTGCTCGGCTCGGTCTTCGCCGACAAATACGCCGAGGGCCAGCCGCGCCGCCGCTACTACGGCGGCAACCTCCATGCCGACGAGATCGAGGAGCTGGCCCAGGGCCGGGCCAAGGCCCTGTTCGGCGCCGAGCACGCCAATGTCCAGCCGCTCTCCGGGTCGCCGATGAACCAGGCGGTGTATTTCGGCCTGCTCGCCCCGGGCGACACCATCCTGGCGATGGAGCTGTCGCATGGCGGCCACCTGACCCATGGCGCCCCGGTCTCGGCCATGGGCCGGATCTTCCGCTTCGTCCGCTACGGCACCGTCGCCGGCGGCGGCTTCGACTTCGACGCGATCCGCGAGACCGCGCGGCGCGAGCGGCCGAAGCTGCTGATCACCGGCTTCTCCTCCTACCCGCGCGACATCGACTATGCCGCCTTCAAGGCGATCGCGGACGAGGTCGGGGCCATCACCATGGCCGACGTCTCGCATATCGGCGGGCTGATCGCCGGCCGGGCGCTGCCGAGCCCGCTGGCGGCCGGCTTCGACGTCGTCACCACCACCACGCACAAGACCCTGCGCGGGCCGCGCGGCGGGCTGATCCTGTGCCGCGAGCCGTTCCGCAAGGCGATCGACCAGGCGGTGTTCCCGGGGCTGCAGGGCGGCCCGCATATGGACCAGGTGGCGGCCCTGGCCACGGCGCTGCACCTGGCGGCGCAGGAGGAGTTCCAGGCCTATGCCCGGCGCGTGCTCGACAACGCCCGGGCGCTGGCCGAGGCGCTGCAGGGCCGCGGCGCACAGCTGGTGACCGGCGGCACCAACAACCACCTGATGGTGGTCGACGTCGCCGCCAGCTTTGGCATCGACGGCGACGAGGCGCAGCAGCGCCTGGACCGGGTCGGGCTGGTCTCGAACAAGCAGGTGGTGCCGGACGACACGCGGCCGCCGCTGCGCCCCTCCGGGCTGCGGCTCGGCACGCCGGCGGTCACCACGCGGGGCATGCGGGAAGGGCAGATGAAGGCCCTGGCCGACCTGATCGTCGACGCGGTCACCGGCGCCCGGCCGGAGCCGGCGCTGGCGAATGCGGTGCGGGATTTTGCAAGACGGTTCCCGATCCCGGGGTGATTTGGGCGGGGAGGGCGGGGTTTATACCGTCGGCTTGAACCCCGCCTTCTCGCCATAGGCGAAGCATTCCGCCGCCGAGGGGATGGCGCGTGACGTGCTGTACGAGCCGAGGCTGAGCGCCGCGACGCAGACGCCCAGCCGAAGCCCCTTCTCCACCGGCCAGCCCTCGTGCAGCCCCAGCATGACGCCGGAGGCGAGCGCGTCGCCGGCGCCGTTGGTGCTCTTGACCGATTCCGGCGGCACCCAGGCCGCGCCCTGGCGCCACAGGCGGCCGTCGCGGCCGGCGGCGACCACGCCCTCCGGGAAATGCACCACCGCCAGGGTGGACACGCCCATGCGGATCAGCGCCGCCGCCGCCGCCTCGACCAGCGCCCAGTCGGGCCGGCCGTCGTGATGGGTCTCGACGCCGGTCAGCGCCGTCGCCTCCAGCTCGTTGATGATGATGCTGTCGAGCAGCGGCAGGCAGGGCACCGTCAGGTCGCGCAGCCGGTCGCCGGCCACCCCGACCAGCTCCAGATTGGTGCGGTGGCCCGAGGCTCGGGCGCGGGCCAGCACCTCGGTGAAGCCGTTGCCGTTGCCCTGGGGCGCATCCATCCGGGCATGCACCCCGGGCGAGCCGACATGGAAGATCTTCGCGGTCGACCCGGCCAGGTCGAAATGCGCGGGCGAGAGCAGGGCGTTGACCCCCTCCTGATAGAAGAAGGTCCGCCGCCCGCCCTCGGCCACGATCATCACGTCGGTATAGGCGGTGTGCCCGCCCGGCAGCACCGCGATCCGGCCGGCGCCGACGCCATGGTCGCGACAGACGTCGAGCGCCAGCCGGCCATAGGCGTCGTCGCCGACCACGCCCACCACCTCGATCGGGAAGGGCGCGCCCAGGCGGGCGAGGTCGATCGCCATGTTGAAGCCCGGGCCGCCGGAATCCGGCGTCTCCTCCACGATCTTGGCGACATGCTCCTGCGGCGGGAACCGGTCGATGACCTTGTTGACGTCGATGCAGATGGTGCCGCCGCAGATGATGCCGGATCGTTCCACGGTTCAGCCCTGCTTCAGGACGGCTTCGGTGGTCTGCACGTCCTCGGCCAGCGGCCGCAGCGGGGTGATCCCCTGCTTCTGCAGCTCGCCGTGATAGGCGCGCACGGCCTCCTCCGGCGCGATCGTGCCGTCCGCCACCTGGCGCATGAAGCTGACCATCGCCAGCGGCGATTCCGCCAGGTTGATCTTGCGGCCGAACAGGGCGACGCGGGCGCCGTATTTCTCGGCCTGGTGCAGCAGCTCGAAGCAGTCGCGGGTGGTGCCGGCGCCGCCGCCGAGCACGCCGACGATCAGGCTGGAATCGAAGCCGGCCAGCTCCTCCAGCGCCTTCGGGCCGTTGAAGGGGATCTTCAGGAATTGCGGCCGGTCGGCCTTCATCACCCCGGCCAGGCAGCGCAGGATGCAGTCGTTCAGGTAGTGCGGCTGCAGCGCCGGGTCGATGCCGCTGGCGACATTCGGGTTGAACACCTCGAAGAAATACTGGAAGCCGTTGGCGGCGCAGTCGGCGCGGAACTCGGCGAAGGCCTCCAGCGATCGGATGTCGGAATCGAGGTCGTTGTTGAAGGTGACGGAGTAGAGGCCGAGATCGGTGCCGGTCACCGGTGCCTTCGGGTCGGGGGCGAGGCCGCCATGCATCACCCGCGGCAGCAGGGCCGACCGGAACGGGCGCGACGGCTGCTTGGGGTAGGAGCAGCCGCGTACCACCCAGACATCGGTGGTGTCGTTGGCGCGGATCGCCGGCTTGACTCGGCTGTTGCGGAAGGTGCCGCTCTCGACCAGCCGCTCCAGGTTCGAGGCCGAGACCAGCATGATGTCGACGATGTCCTGCTCCACCACCGCGCGGATGGTGTCCAGGAACTCGTCGCGGGTGCGGTAGCGGGTCCAGCTGCCGTCCGGCGCGCGCTTCGGGCCGGTCGAGGTCAGGCTCGGCCCCATGTCGCCATCCTTGGCGTCGGCGATGATGAAGTCGCTGCGCTTGTATTGTCCGGCGCGGATGCGGGCCAGCTTCTCGTCCAGGCGGGTCATGCTCGGTCTCTCGTCTTTCGGTCAGGGAGGAAGGGAAGGGGTGTCATGCGGCGGTCTCGCCGCTTGGAGCCGGCAGGTCGCCCGGCATCGCCCCGGTCATGATCGCCACCACCTCGGCCATGCTGTGGCGCTGCGGCGTGGTCACGGCGACGCGGCGGCCGAGGCGCATCACATGGATGCGGTCGGCGACCTCGAACACGTTCGGCATGTTGTGGCTGATCAGGACGACGGGCAGTCCTCGGTCTCGGATGGTGCGGATCAGGTCCAGCACCTGGCCGGTCTCGCGTACGCCCAGCGCCGCCGTCGGCTCGTCCATGATCACCAGCTTGCGGGCGAAGACGGCGGCGCGGGCCACGGCGACGCCCTGGCGCTGGCCGCCGGACAGGCTTTCGACCGCATGGCTGATCGAGGGCAGGCGGAAGCGCAGCTCGTCCATGTGGCGCTGCGCCTCGCTGCGCATCCGCGGCTTGTCCAGCAGCCGCAGCCAGCGGCCGAGCGGGCCGGGCCGGCGCAGCTCGCGCCCCAGGAACAGGTTGGCGGCGATGTCCAGCGCCGGCGCCACCGCCAGGTCCTGGTACACCGTCTCGATGCCGCGGCGGCGGGCATCGAGGGGGCCGTGGAACCGCACCGGCTGGCCGTCCAGCAGCACCTCGCCCTCATCCGGCGTGATCGCGCCGGACAGCACCTTGATCAGGGTCGACTTGCCGGCGCCGTTGTCGCCGATCACCGCCAGCACCTCGCCGTCGCGCAGCTCGAAATCGACGCCGCCCAGCGCGGTGACATGGCCGTAGCGCTTGACCACGCCGCGGGCCTCCAGGATCGCTGCGCTCATACCCGCCTCCAGCGCGACAGCTGGTCCAGCGCGACCGCGGTGATCACCAGGACGCCGGTGACCAGGTCCTGCCACAGCGGGTCGATGCCGATCAGGGTCAGGCCGTTGCGCAGCACGCCGACGATCAGGACGCCGATCAGCGTGCCGATCAGGCTGCCGCGGCCGCCGAACAGGCTGGTGCCGCCGATCACCACGGCGGTGATGCTGTCGAGATTGGCGTTCTGCATCGCGTTCGGGTCGGCGTTCGGAATCCGCCCCAGCGCCAGCCAGGCGCCGATGCCGTAGAGGAAGGCGGCGAACAGATAGACCGACAGGATGCGCCGGCGCACTGGGATGCCGACCAGCCGCGCCGCCTCCGGGCTGTTGCCGATGGCGTAGATGTGCTTGCCCCAGGCGGTCTGGTTCAGCATGTACCAGACCAGGGCGTAGAGCCCGAGCATGATGATCATGCCGTAGGTGACCACGGCGCCGCCCAGGCGCAGGGTGTTGCCGGTCCAGCCCAGCAGGTCGTCCATGACAGGGAAGGCGCCGCCGCCGGAGAACAGGCGGGTGGCGGCGGTGACGATGCCGAGTAGCCCGAGCGTGACGATGAAGGGCGGCAGTTTCAGCCGGCTGACCAGGGTGCCGGTGACCAGCCCGACCAGGCTGCACAGCCCGATCGCCAGCAGCAGCGAGGGCAGGGCGGCGTAGCCTTCGTCCACCAGCTTGCCGGCGACGATGGTGCCCAGCACGGCGATGGCGCCGTTCGCCAGGTCGATGCCGGCGGTCAGGATCACCAGCGTCTGGCCGATCGCCAGCGTGCCGATGATCACCGATTGCTGCACGATCAGCGACAGGTTGCTCGGGGTCAGGAAGCGGTCGCTCATCGCCGTGAACACGGCGGCGAAGGCCATGAGCACGATCAGCGGGCCGAGCGGCGGGGTGGTCAGAACCCGCGCCGCCCGGCCGATCCAGGACGAGGGGGGAGGGGCCATCGCTCTCTCGTTCGGGAGGGGATGGGCGGGCCTGGCGCGGCCCGACCCGGTGGCGCTGGCGGTCAGCCCCAGCAGTTCTTCTCTCCGAACTCCAGGTCCTTCGAGTCCAGCCCCGGCAGCGGCTTGCCGGTGATCAGGAAGGAGCCGGTGTTGACGAAGCCGCTCGGCTTCTTGCCGGACTTGGCGTATTCGGCCACGGCGTCGACGCCCATCTGCGCCATCTTGTAGGGGAACTGCATCACCGTCGCGGCGACGCGCCCGTCCTTGACGTATTTGACGCCCAGGCAACCGCCGTCGATCGAGGTGACGACGACGTCGTCGGTCTTGCCGGCCGCGCGGATGGCGGCATAGGCGCCTTGGGCGGCGGGCTCATTGATGGTGTAGACGACGTTGATGTCGGGATGGGCCGACAGCAGGTTCTCCATCGCCGTCTGGCCCTTGTCCTGGGCGCCGTTGGTGTTCTGCTTGCCGACGATCACGGCGTCGCCCTCGGCGATGCCGAAGCCCTTCAGGAAGCCGTCATGGCGGAAGGTGTCGACCGTGCCGCCCGGCGTGCCGTCCAGCATCGCCAGCTTCGGCGCCTTGTCGCCCAGCGCCTTGCGGGCGTACTGGCCCTGCTGCACCCCGGCCTCGAAATTGTCGGTGGCGAAGGTGGCGTCGACCGCGTCCGCCGGGTCGGTCGCGGTGTCCAGCGCGATCACCAGGATGCCGGCGTCGCGCGCCTTCTTGACCGCGCCGAGCACGCCGGTCGAGTTGTTCGGGGTGATCAGGATGCCCTTGGCGCCGGCGCTGATCAGGTCCTCGATCGCCGCCACCTGGCCCTCATTGTCGCCGTCGAACTTGCCGGCGCGGGCGATCAGCTTCAGGCCCTTGGCCGTGGCCTCGGCCTCGGCGGCCTGGCGCATCTTGACGAAGAACGGGTTGACCTCGGTCTTGGTGACCAGGCCGACAATGGCCTCCTGCGCCATCGCCGCCGTGCCGGTGAGGGCGAGCGCAACAGCGCCGGCGGCGAGCAGGCCGGTGAGGCGGCGGGGATTCGGAGCAAGCGCAGACCTCTGCGATCGGATCATCGCGGTTTCCTCCTGTTTGCGGGCAAGCGCTTCTGCGGCGCCGGCCCTGCGCATTGGCCGGACGAGTGTCCGACACCGAAACGATAAGTCCGGCTTTTGCTGAGAGTCAATCAGATCTTCTGGATCTTTTGCCTGAAAAAGATCATTAATAGGCCATGTCTGCTGCAAATCCTGAGATCCACGCCCTCGGCACCGCCGGCGCCGGTCATGTGCTGTCGCTGATCCTGTCCGGCCGGGCGCGGTCGCGGGCCGACCTCGCCCGCATCTCCGACCTGTCGCGCGCCACCATCACCCAGCGCCTGGGCGTGCTGTTCGAGGCCGGGCTGCTGCAGGAGGCGGAGGAAACGCAGGCCAGCGGCGGCCGCCCGGCCCGCATTCTCAAGCTGAACGAGGGTTTCGGCGTGGTGCTGGCGGCCGATATCGGCGAAAGCCGCATCCGGGTCGCGGCGACCGATCTTGGGCCGACCGTGCTCGCCGAACGGCTCGGCGCGCTCGATGTCGGCACGGGTCCGGTGCCGATCCTGACCTGGATCGGTCAGCAGTTCCGCGAATTGCTGGCCGAGATCGGCCGGCCGGCATCGGAAGTGCTGGGCATCGGGCTGTGCCTGCCGGCGCCGGTCGACCATGCCGCCGGGCGGGTGGTGGGGCCGTCGGTGATGACCGGCTGGGACGATTTCGACATCCCCGGCTGGTTCGCTGGCGAATACGCGGCGCCGGTCCTGGCCGAGAACGACGTCCGGCTGCGTACCCTGACCGAGCACCGCCGGTTCTGGCCGGAGGAGCGGCAGATGGTGTTCGTCAAGGCCGGCACCGGCATCGGCAGCGGCATCATCACCGAGGGCCGGCTGCATCGTGGCGCCCGGGGGGCCGCGGGTGACATCGGCCATATCCAGCTACGCGACGCCGAGGCGCCGCTGTGCCGCTGCGGCAAGCTCGGCTGCGTCGAGGCCTATGCCGCCGGCTGGGCGATCGCCCGCGACCTGCGGGCCCAGGGCTTCGCGGCACGGGACGCGCGCGACGTGATGAACCTCGTCGGCCGCAACCGGCCGGAGGCGATCAGCCTTGTGCGCCAGGCCGGCCGGGTGCTGGGCGAGGTGGCGGCCGATGTGGTCAGCGTGCTGAACCCCAGCGTCATCGTTGTCGGTGGCACCCTGTCCGAAGCCGGCGAGCACCTGCTGGCCGGGGTGCGCGAATTGGTCTACCAGCGCTGCCTGCCGCTGGCGACGCGCGACCTGACCATCGTCGCGGCCCGCGCCGGCGAGACGGCGGGGCTGCTGGGCGCCGCCCGGCTGGTGGTCGACACCAGGCTGCAGCCGCAGGCGGTCGACCGGCTGATCGCGGAGCGGGCGCCGGCGGGCTGATCAGTGCAGCGGGATGCCGGTGGCCGTTGGGCGGATGACGCCGCCTTCGATCGGGACTCCCAGAACCGGCGGAGAGCCCGCGGCCGGATCGAGCCGGTCGAGCCGCAGCAGGCCCCAGCCGAAGATCGGGTCGCGGCCGGGTTCGCCCAGATCCTCGACCGTGGCGGCCAGCGCCTGCTTGACATCGGCGCGCTTCAGCTCGGGCGATCCGGCCCGGAGATGGGCGATGGCGGCGGTGACGAAGGGGGCGGCGAATGAGGTGCCGGTCAGGGGGCGCGCGCCGCTGATCGAGGCCGCCGTCCAGACATCGACGCCGGGGGCGGCGAAGTCGATGTGCTCGCCGCGGCCGGCGCGCCGGTAGGGCCGGTACTGGCGGTCGACGGCCGTCGCCACGGTCACGTCGGGATAGGCGGCCGGATAGATCGGATCGGCGTTCGGCCCGTCATTGCCGGCGGCAGCCACCATCATCAGGTCGCGCTCGGCGATCGCCGCGACCGCCCGCCTGAGAACCTCGTTATCGGGACCGGCCAGGCTCAGATTGATGACGTCGACATCCTTCGCCGCCACGATGTTCAAGGCGCGGACAAGGTCATAGGCGTCGCTGCGATCGTCGCCGCGCTCATGATGGAACGCATCGACGGCGACCAGCTCCGCGGCCGGCAGCAGCCCGGGAGTCCGGCTTCCGCTCGCACCGACCAGGAGCGCCGCGATGGCCGTGCCATGAACCTTGGAGGACGGGTCGCGGGGCGCGTCGGACAGGGAAGTGAGGTCGATCTTCCGGTCCTTCAGCGCCTCATGCGCCAGGTTGATGCCGGTGTCGATCAGGCCGATGCGCGGGGTGGCGGCGGAGAGCACGCCGTCCCGCGGCCAGCCGATCAGCGACCTCGCCAGGCAGGGATCGTCGGCGCAGCCGGGCTCGGCTTCGGGGCGGTAGTAGTGGTTGAGGTCGACGGCGACCGCAGGCCTCGCTGCGACGAGGCGTTGCCGCGCCGCCGCCAGGGTCAGGCCGGCCGGGACGCGCAGCCGCGCCAGACGGCTGCCGACCAGGACGATCTCCTCGTCGGCGATGATGATGAAGCCGAGGCCTTCGGCCGCCGCGAGATCCTCGGCGCTGCCGATGGCGACCAGCTCGGCCGGGGCATAGGCGGGCCTCGGCGGCTGCGGGGCGGCGCGCCTCGCCCGGCGGGGGGCCGCTGGCGGAGGGTCGCGATCGAACAGGTCGCGGAAGATCGGGAACGCGCCGCCGTCGTCACGGTCGTCGTCCCTGCCGCCGCCGCGCCCGCCGCCATTGCCGCCGCCCGAGCCGCCGCCACCGTCATCGCCACCGCCGTCGTCGTCCCCGCCATCG
The DNA here is from genome assembly GCF_052078665.1 of Inquilinus sp. CA228. Classification (NCBI taxonomy): domain Bacteria; kingdom Pseudomonadati; phylum Pseudomonadota; class Alphaproteobacteria; order Rhodospirillales; family Rhodospirillaceae; genus Inquilinus; species Inquilinus sp. CA228. The sequence goes on from NZ_JBQJIK010000097.1 coordinate 12,773, forward strand.
TCGTCATCGGCGAAGGCCGGCGATGCCAGGGGGAACCCGGCAAACGGCCCGAGATCCGGGACGGCGCTTGCGCCGACCACGAACAGCACCCCCAGGGCGAGGCGGCGAAGGACGGAGGCCAAGGCGGTGTCTCTCCTGCTCGGGGTCGGGCCGCGCGGACCCCAGCATGACGCCGGGCGGCGCGGCAAGGTTGCGGTCGACGGATGAAACGGACGGAGCGCGGCCTCTATTCCGGCGGCCGACCATCGCCGCGACCGGCGCGAAGGTCTCCTGGAATATTCGGCGACGCGGCCCGTTCCCCCTGCGGACCGAAGCCCGGTCCAGTCACACAGGAGCATACACCATGACGAGATACGGGAAGCTGATGTCGGCCCTGATCGCCGGCGTGGCCACGGTCGCGGGCGCCTCGGCGCAGGCGAAGGAGCACCAGGCGGCTCCGATGGATGTCGAGCGCATGTCGACCGCCGTCGCGGGCCGCAGCGACGGGACGATCACCGTCGCCGGCAACAGCTCGTCCAATTCGAGCTCGAACTCATCGTCGAATTCGAGCTCGAACTCCAACAGCAACTCGAGCTCGAACTCCAACAGCAATTCGAACTCGAACTCCTCGTCCAACAGCTCGTCGAATTCGAACTCCAATTCGTCCTCGAACAGCTCCTCCAATTCGAGCCGCGGCGAAGGCCGCTGGCGGCGGCGCTGATCCTGCAAAACTACGGGGGCCCTCAGGGCCCCCGTATCCTCTGATCGGAACGGAATTTCTATCGGGCGGCGCGGGCCCAGCGGCGATACCAGCCTTCGCCGGCGATGGTGTTGCGATGGATCGTCTCGCGCTGCTTCGCCTGATCGGCCGTCTCGGCCCGGATCTCCGCCCGGATCGCCGATTCTTCGCGGCGGAACGGGATGACCTGGACCAGCGGCGTGCCCTTCTCGATCACGTACAGGCCGTCGGGCGCGGTGGCGAAGAACGGGAAATGGATGTGCGCTGCATAGGTGTCGGTGTCGACGATGCCGGCGACGCATTCGAAGGGCTGCGGCGGGCGGTTGAGCGGCGGCAGGAACAGGCAGCTCCAGCCCGGCGGCGTCCGGATCGACCAGTGGTTGTGGAACTTGCAGGGCGGGCGGGGCTCCTTCGGGTTGCCCGTGACCTGATGGGCGCCGTGGTTGCTGACCATCACCCGGTCGAACTCCCACCCCGCCTCGACGGCGCGGCCGCCGTCCCTGACGTCGAGGCGCACCGTCGCCGCCAGCGGCAGGATCCATCCCGTCGCCATGGCGTCGAGGAACGGCATGCAGCGCTTCACCGTCAGCCCGCTGCTGGTGACGGTGAGATGGTCCTTGTCGACCGGCGGCAGCTTGCGGAACCAGTCGGGGAGAACGGATTTGGCCGGCCGCGGCTCGGCGATCACGCCGTGATCCTGCGGCTGGCAGACGAATTCAATGACCGGCGCGGGCCGGCGGATGAGCGACAGCATGGGAGACCTCCGGATTCACTGCCCCGATAACGGGAGGGCGGAGGGGTTATTCCGTCGCGCCGCTCGTTATCGCCCCGCGAGCGCCGCGGCCTCGTCCGCCGGCGACAGCGACTCATGCGCGCCGGCCGCTGCGAGATAGGCGTCGAGCGCCTCCATCGACGATGCCGGGGCGTATCCGTCGTCGCGCAGGGGGGCGACCACGGCGAAGCGCACCGACCAGGCGCCGTCCGTGCGGCAGGCCACCGAGACCACGGAGGAATCGGCGCTGTCCACCTCGAACTCCCGGCACAGCACGCCGCCGGCATCCCGGAATGACGCGACGGCGCGCAGCCTGTCGCCGGAGCCCGCCAGCACGGCGTCCCCGCCCGACGGCACCCGCCCGAGCGCCTCGGACAGGGCCGGGCTGCTCAGCCCCGCGACCACAAAGCCCTGCGGTGCGTCCCGGCCGCCCACGCCGATCAGATATCCGCCGAGGCCGAAGGCGATCGCCGCCACCGACGCGGCCAGCGGCACGATCCAGGGCCGCCGCGTGAGCGCGTGCCTGGTGCGGCCGGCAACCGCGATCGTTCCAACCTGCGCCGCCGGGCCCGGTCTCGCCTTCGCCTCGTCGATCATCCGCTGCACCGAGCGGCCGAGCGCCTCCGGCACCGGCTCCTCGACCAGCAGCCTCAGCGCATCCTTCGCCTGGATTCTGGTGTCGAGGAACAGGGCGACGCGGCCGGCGAGATCGTCGTCGGTCGCCATGGCCTGTTCGACGGCGGCGGCGGTCTCGTCGTCGAGCTCGCCGTCGGCGAAGGCCATCAATGTCCGGTCGTCAAACGCGCGTGCGGTCATCTGTCCTCGCCTTCGTGATCTCTGAACGTGGCGGGCCGGGGTTCATTCCAGCGGCCTCGGCGAGATTCTTCCTGGCCCGCGCCAGCCGGCTCATCACCGTTCCGATCGGGATCCCGAGGACATCGGCGGCCTCCTTGTAGGACAGGTCCTCGACACAGACCAGGAGCAGGACCTCGCGCTGCTCGTCGGACAGGCCCATGATCGCCTGGCCGACGGCGTTCAGCGTCAGCCGCGCCTCGACATCGCGCTCGCCGGAGGCGCCGACGATATCCCGGCGCTGGTCGATGTCCTCCTGCGGCCCCGCCGTGTTCCGCTTCCGGACCTGGTCGATCCACAGGTTGCGCAGGATCCGGAACATCCAGGCGGGAAAGCTGGTCCCGGGCTCGAAGCGCCCGGCATTGGCCAGCGCCCGCTCGCAGGCCGCCTGCACCAGATCGTCCGCACCGTCGCGGGTCCGGCACAGGGAGATCGCGAAGCGGCGGAGATTGGGGAGGAGCGCGACGAGCTGGTCTCCGAACCGATCCGTTTCAGTCACGTCGAGGCGTCCAAGTCCCAAGAATTCGGTGGAATCGATCGAGGCGCATCCGGTGCCGTGCAAGATGCTATATGCCTTGCCCGGGTCATCCAAGCCGTCAGGCGCGGCTTGCCGGCGCCGTTCGTCGGGTCAAGCCGGCGGCACTCTGTCCGGCGCGTGCGAGCACCTGCTGGCCGGGGTCCGCGAATTCGTCTACCAGCCTGCCGCTGGCGACCCGCGACCTGACCACCGCCACGGCCCGCGCCAGCGAGCCGGCGGGGTTGCTGGGCGCGGCCCGGCTGGTGGTCGACACAAGGCTGCAGCCGTAGGCGGTCGACCGCCTGATCGCCGGGCTGCGGGCGCCGGTGGCCCGAGGACGGGTCAGCATTACAGGAAGACAACGGCTGCAAAGGGCGGAGAGTGATCCTACAGGCTTTTACGAAAGAAGACGACGCGTTTTGTCTCCTCGAAACCTAGCGCCGCATGAAACTTGTGGCTCACGACGTTGTCCAATAGGGCATCGGATGCGAACTCAGCACAGCCGATAGACTTGCCCCATTCGGCAATTGCATCGCAGAGCAGTCGCGCCGCGCCCTTTTGCCTGTGGCCGGGCAGAACATAGATTCCTTCAAGGAAGAGAACGGGAGAGGTTTTGCATCCATTGACGTAATCACTGCGCAGCGTGCCTTCAGCAAATCCGATCACTTCGCCTTCATTGGTTTCACAGATGAACGCGACAGCTCGGCCGTCTCCGGCCAGGAAAGTGCGAACCACGTCGTTCCGATGGTGTTGGACAGAATAGTCCGGCCAAAGTGCAGCACGTAACCGCGCCCACGGCTCAACATGTTCCATGGTGCTCCGCTGGATCTTCATCGTCTCACCTTACGCCGCAGTTCGCGTGTCTCCAATGGGTCGAAAGCGGCCTCCTAGCCGCGGAGCGCTTTCAAGAAGGCTGCGGCGCGACCGACGAAAAAGAATGTGCTGGCCGCCGAGGCGAGCGGCACGACCCCAATGAGCGGCTGCTGCTCCAGCAGCTCCGGCTGGGTGGCACGCCAATAGCCGATGGCGTACTGAACCGAGAAGAACGCCAGGGAGACGATGAGGATGCTCCAGGTGCCCGGGACGTCCATGGCGCGGAGGTCCTCCCGCGGCTGGGCCTCCGCCCCTTTCGCCGTCAGCCAGCCCACCGCCGCTCCCGCCGCGGCGCCGATCACCCAGGCGACGATCACGAGGACCGGCATTCCCTCCCTGAGGAGAAGCGAGCTCACCGAGAGCAGGAGGAAGACTCCCGGCAGGATCAGGGAGCCCGGCGGCCGGAACTCATGCCGTCTCGTCGCTCGCCATCCGCTCCACACGAGATAGGCCAGCAGCGGCCAAACCCAGACCGGTGCCCCCAGTATGATCGCGACCATCCACCCTCCCTCGACGCACGATCAGCCCGTCCGGCTCTCGACGACGCAGAGCTGGTTGCCCTCCGGATCCAGCATCACCGTGTAATCGTCGGCCTCGCGCTGGACCTCGGCGCCGAGGGCCAGCAGGCGCCGCACCTCGCCCGCGCGGTCGGCGACGGCGATGTCGAGATGGACGCGGTTGTTGGTGTAGTCGCGCGTCGGCACCTGCTGGAAGCACAGGCTCGGGCCCGGTCCGTCGACCATGACGGTGGGGTCGGTCTCCGGCGTCAGTCCCAACGCGGCCAGCCGGTCGATCTCCGCCTGGTCATAGGCGCGCACGGCATAGCCGTCGAGCGCTGCGGCCCAGAACCGGGCCAGGGCGGGCGCCGACCGGCTTTCGAACACGATCTCCCGCAACCGGCCCATCGGACGCCCTCCAGCGGTTCAGAGCGGCAGGCGCACCGTGCAGCGCAGCCCGCCCATCGGCGAGGTCGACAGCGTCAGGTCGCCGCCATGGCGGCGCGCCACGTCGCGGGCGATGGCGAGGCCGAGGCCGGTGCCGCCGGTCTCCTGGTTGCGCGATTCATCCAGCCGGACGAAGGGCTTCATCGCCTCCTCGCGCTGGGCCGGCGGGATGCCGGGGCCGTCATCGTCGACCACGAGGGCGACGGCGGTGTCGTCCTGGATGACGGTCAGCCGGATGTGCTGCGCATGCCGCCGCGCATTGGACAGCAGGTTCGCCAGGCAGCGCCGCATCGCCTCGCGCCGCAGCGGCAGGACATGGCTCTCCGGTGCATCGAAGGCGATGTCGGCGCCTTCCCGCCGCGCCGACACCACCACCTCCTCGAGGAAGGCGGCCAGTTCGGTCGGCGTCGCCTCCTCGGTGCCCTCGCCGCGGGCGAAGGCGAGGTAGGCGTCGATCATCTGCCGCATCTCCTCGACATCGGTGCGCAGCTCGTCGATGTCCGGCCCGTCGCCGAGCATGGCGAGCTGCAGCTTCATCCGGGTCAGCGGCGTGCGCAGGTCGTGGCTGACGCCGGCCAGCATCTCGGTGCGCTGCTGGATCTGGCGGCGGATGCGGTCGCGCATGTCGAGGAAGGCCTCGGCCGCCTGGCGGATCTCCTCCGCCCCGTGCGGCCGGAAGCCCGGCATGTCGCGGCCCTTGCCGAAGCGGTCGGCGGCGACCGCCAGGCGCCGGATCGGGCGCAGCTGGTTGCGCATGAAGATGATGGCGACGGCGGACAGGATCACCGTCGACCCGATCATCGACAGGTAGAACAGGTTGGTGGTGAAGCTGGACAGCCGCTTCGACGGCACCTCCACCGTCAGCACGCCCTCCGGCAGTTGCATGCGCACGACATCGGTGTCGTCCTCCCGGTCGGACCGGATGGTGAAGTCATAGGGCTGCGACGCGCGCATGGCCCGGGCGAGGGCGCGCTGGCCCTCGTCCAGCGCATCGCTGCTGGTCGATCCCAGCTCGACGCCGGGATCGAAGCCGTAGATCAGCCCGGTGTTGCGCTGCGCCCGCAGGAACACGGCGCCGCGGGCGACCGGCGTCATGCCGCTGGAGATCTCGTCGATGGTCAGGCCGATCTCGCCGGAGACGGTGCGGGCCATCGTCGTGGTGATCACGTCGATGTGGCGGCCGAAGAAGACATAGGTGGAGATCGCCTGGGCCAGGATCATCGGGGTGACGATGATCACCAGCGCCCGGCCGAACAGAGTGCGCGGCAGGAACCGCTTGATCCGCGCCCGCAGCCCAAGGGGTGTGGACAGCCGGGGCAGGGCGGGGGAGGGCATCATCCGTCGGGTCTCAGCACATAGCCTTCGCCGCGCACGGTGTGGAGATAGCGGGGCAGGCGCGGATCGGGCTCGATCTTACGCCGAAGTCGCGTCACCTGCACGTCGACCGCCCGCACGCCGCCGTCGATGGTGCCGGATTCGGTCAGCGCCTCGCGCGACACGGTCTCGCCGGCGTGCTGGGCCAGGATGCGCAGCAGGTTCTCCTCGCCGGTGGTCAGGCGCACGCGCTCGCCCTCCTGCAGCAATTCGCCGCGCTCGATGTCGAAGGTGAAGGCGCCGAGCCGGATGGTGCCGGCGGCCCGCGGCGGCGGGGGCGCCAAGCGGCGCAGGATGCTGTTGATGCGCAGCACCAGCTCGCGCGGCTCGAACGGCTTCGGCAGATAGTCGTCGGCGCCGCTCTCCAGCCCGGCGATCCGGTCCTCCGGCTCGCCGCGGGCGGTCAGCAGCAGGATCGGCGTGCTCATGCGCTGGCGCAGGTCGGCGGTCAGCTGCAGCCCGGTCTCGCCCGGCATCATCACGTCCAGCACGATCAGGTCGAAGGCGATCGCCGCCAGCTTCTCCCGCGCATCCGCCGCGTGGACCGCGGCTGTCACCAGGAAGCCGTTCTCGATCAGGTATTTGCGCAGCAGCTCGCGGACCCGGCGGTCATCCTCGACGACCAGGATATGGGCGGGCTCGTCGGCGATCATGGTCATGGGCCTGCTACCGGCTGGCGACGCGGGGGGCGGGGACCGGGGCCTCCGGCTCCTCGTCCATCGCCGCCGGCTCGCTCAGCGCGATCAGTCCCTCCAGCACCTTGCGGAAGCCGTCCACCGCGTCGGCCCCGGCACTGCGGTAGGCCTGGCCGATCAGCCGGCGCTGGCTCTCGAACAGCTGGCGCTCCAGCACCGCGCCCTTGTCGGTCAGGGTCAGCAGGCGCTGGCGCCGGTCGCGCTGGCCCTGCTGCTGCTCGACATAGCCGCGCTCGACCAGGTCGTTCAGGACTCGGCCCAGGCTCTGCTTGGTGATGCGCAGGATCGCCAGCAGCGCACTGACCGTGATCTCCGGATGCCGTCCGACGAAATAAAGCGCACGGTGATGGGCCCGGCCGAGACCCAGGGTTGCGAGCAGCGCATCGGGCTCGGCAGTGAAGCCGCGATAGGCGTAGAATAGCAGTTCGATGCCTTGGCGGATCTCCTCCTCGCGGAGGAAGAGCGGGTTCACGGGCGATTTTATGTCAGCCATGTTGACTTGTTTTGACCCCGAATGTTACCGCTCACGATCCGACGGCGACACAAATGACAATCCGGGAAAGGCCCATCATGTCGACGACTCCCTTCCATGACCGTGACGGCTGGATATGGATGGACGGCAAGCTGGTCGAATGGCGTAGCGCCAACATCCACGTCCTGACTCACGGGCTACACTACGCCAGTTCTGTATTCGAAGGGGAGCGGGCTTACAACGGCCGGATCTTCAAGGGCACGGAGCACTCGAAGCGGCTGGAGTTCTCGGCGACCACGCTGGGCATGAAGCTGCCCTACAGCACCGCGGAGCTCGACGCGGCGAAGCGGCTGACGCTGGAGAAGAACGGCCTGACCGACGCCTATCTCCGCCCGGTGGCGTGGCGCGGATCGGAGATGATGGGCGTGTCGGCCCAGGCCAACACCATCCATGTCGCCATCGCGGTGTGGGAATGGCCGAGCTACTTCTCGGCCGAGGCCAAGATGAAGGGCATCCGCCTGACCCTGTCCGACTGGCGCCGGCCCTCGCCGGACTCGGCCCCGGTGCACGCCAAGGCGGCCGGCCTGTACATGATCTGCACCCTGGCCAAGCACAAGGCCGAGGCGGCGGGCTACCAGGACGCGCTGATGTACGACTATCGCGGCTATGTCGCAGAGGCGACCGGCGCCAATGTCTTCCTCGCCATCGACGGCAAGCTGCACACGCCGACCGCCGACTGCTTCCTGAACGGCCTCACCCGCCAGACCGCGATCGAGCTGGCGCGGCGCAACGGCATCGAGGTGATCGAGCGCCACATCCAGCCGGACGAGCTGGCCAAGGCGACCGAGGTGTTCCTGACCGGCACCGCGGCCGAGATCACCCCGGTCGGCGAGATCGGCCCGCACCGCTTCACCCCGGGCCAGATCTGCAAGACCGTGATGGACGCCTATTCCGCCGAGGTGCGGAAGGAGCCGAAGGCGGCCGCCGCTTAGGACAGCACATTGCGTAGGTTGGGTTCGCCATCGGCGAACCCAACATCGTGCAGCAGTGCCGGTGGTGGGATGTTGGGTTCGCGTGCCGCGAGCCCAACCTACGACGCTCACAGCGGCCGTTCAGTCCCTCACCACCGGTAGCGGATGCTGCCGATCACCGTCTGGCCGAGGCCCTGGTAGCAGTAGCCCTGGGCGCAGGTGGTATAGTCGCGGTCGAACAGGTTGGTGGCGTTGACCGCCAGCTGCAGCCCGTCCAGCCGCGGCTCGACCTCGCCCAGATCGTAGCGGATCGCGGCGTCGAACAGGGTCACCGCGTCGTTCCGGCCGGTGCTGTTGTCATCGTCGCGGTAGCTCGACCCGATGTAGCGGACGCCGGCGCCCAGGCTCAGCCCCGGCACGATCCGGTCCGGCACCCGGTAGTCGACCCAGGCGGAGACGACGTGGTTCGGGATGCCGGACGGGTCCTTGCCCTCGGTCGCCGCGGTGCCCTCGGTGACCTCCGGGTCGAGATAGGTGTAGGCGAGTTGCAGGCTCAAGCCCTCGCCGAGATCGGCCAGGCCCTCCAGCTCGATGCCGCGGACCCGGATCTCGCCGCGCTGGGCCCTGAAGTTGACATGCGCGGAGTCGGAGATCAGCCCCTTGTCCTGGGTGATCTGGAACACCGAGGCGGTGACCAGGCTGTTCAGCCCGTCGGGTTGGTACTTCACGCCGGCCTCGATCTGCTCCGCCGTGGTCGGCTCGAAGGCGCGCCCCTGCCAGTCCGTGCCCAGATTCGGGTTGAAGGAGGTGGCATAGGCGACATAGGGGGCGAGGCCGAAATCGGTGACATAGGTCAGGCCGACGCGGCCGCTGAAGGCGCTGTCGGAGACATCCTGCTCGGTGCCGGCGATGCGCTCCTTGGTCGAGGTGTCGACCCAGTCGTGCCGGCCGCTCAGCGTCAGCAGCCAGCCGTCGAGCCGGATCTGATCCTGCAGATAGGCGCCGACCTGGTCCTGCCGCTGGAAGGTGCGGGCATAGACCGCCGGCATGTCGATATGCTGCTTGCCGTAGTTCCGGGTGGTCAGGTCGAGATCCGGCGCCGCGCCGTCGCCGGCGATGTGGGTGGTGTCGACGAAGGTGTAGTCGACCCCGGCCAGGAGCGTGTGCTGCAGCGGCCCGGTGTCGAAGCGCAGCTGCGCCTGGTTGTCGACCGACACCGTGTCCAGGCTCTCGCGGTCCTGGCCGGCGCGGCGGTAGGCGGTGGTGCCGTCGTCGGACAGGCCGGTGATGTAGACGTAGCGGGTGTTGGCGTCGACATGTGCGTAGCGGAAGCTCTGCCGCAGCGTCAGGGCGCTGTCGACCCGGTGCTCGATCTGATAGCCCGCGCGCACGCTCTCGATATCCAGGTCGTTCCAGGCCGGGTCCGCGGTGCGGATGTCGAGCAGGCCGGTCGCTGGCGAGTAGTAGTTGAACAGGCTGCCGCCGCTCTTGTCCTTCTGGTAGGCGCCGAGGATCGTCACCGTGGTGTCCTCGTTCGGCCGCCAGGTGAAGGCCGGTGCGATATAGGCGCGGTCGTCCGGCACCGCCGGCATCTGGGTGTCGCTGTCGCGGAACAGCCCGGTCAGGCGCCAGGAGAAGCGGTTCTGCTCGTCCAGAGGCCCGCCGACGTCGAACTGGCCCTGGTATCGGTCATGGTTGCCGAATTGCAGCTCGGCCTCGCGCAGCGGCTGGTCCGGCGGGCGCTTGGTCACCAGGTCGACCAGGCCGGCCGGCGAGGACAGGCCGTAATTGGCCGAGGCCGGGCCGCGCAGCACGTTGATCGCCGCCAGGCCGTAGGGTTCGGTGCGGATGCCGGCGAAGACCTGGCCGGTCGGCTGCCGCAGCCCGTCGCGGAAGATGCCGAAATAGGCGGCGTCGAAGCCGCGGATCCAGAAGGCGTCGAGCCGCGGCGCGAAGCCGTACAGGCCGGTCAGGATGCCGGGGGTGTAGGTCAGCGCCTCCTGCAGGCTCTGCACGTTGCGCGCATCCATCTGGCCGCGGGTGACGACCGAGATCGACTGCGGCGTCTCGACCAGCGGCGTGTCGGTCTTGGTGGCGCTGGCGCTGTTGGTGGCGGTGAAGCCCCGCACTTCGGTCGTCGGCGTCTCCGCGCTGCCCTGCACCACGATCGGGGCGAGGGTCGTCCCCGTGTCGCCGGCTGGGGCCGGCCCCTGTGTCTCGGCCAGGATCGGCGTCGGCGCGAGCGCCGTGGTGGCAAGCAGCCCGAGCAGCAGGCAGGTGCGGGGTCGATGTCGCATAAGTCAGGTCGGCTCCGGTCGCGGGAGGGATCCGGCAGGACGGCCGGGATCGAAACACCGGGCTAATTGACATTAATTCTCATTCTCGTCTAGGTCATTGTGGGAACGTGACCAGGATGCCCGATGACCCGATGCAAGGCGCTCGTCTGCGCCCTTTTCCTGTTGGCTTCCGTGCTCGCCCCCGCGGCCCGGGCGGAGTGGCCGGTGACCGTGACCGACGCCGCCGGCCGCCAGGTGACGGTGCCGCATCAGCCGCGGGCGGTGCTGCTGGGGGCGGGCATCAACCTGGTGGCGCTGGCGCTGATCGATTCCGATCCGGTGTCGCTGCTGGCCGGCTGGGCCGACGACACGCGGCAATATGATCCCGGCCTCTATGCCGCCTTCCTGGCGAAGTTCCCGCGCCTGGCCGAGGTGCCGGTGGTGGGCGGCGGCACGGATGAGAGCTTCTCGCTGGAGAAGGCGCTGACGGTCGGGGCGGATCTCGCGATCTTCGGCGCCTGGCAGGCGGAGACCGAGCAGGGGCGGCTGATCCTGGACCGGCTGACTGCGGCCGGGGTGCCGGCGGTGGTGGTCGACTTCAACCACCGGCCGCTGGCGAACACGGCGTCGGGCATGCGGCTGCTCGGCCGCGTCCTCGGCCGCGAGGACCCGGCCAACGCCTTCGCCGATTTCTACGAGGCGCGGCTGGACCGCATCCGCCGGCGCATGGCGGCGCATCCGGAACCGGGGCCGACCGTGCTGATGCACGCCTATCCGCAGCCGGACGACTGCTGCTGGGCGATCGGCGAGACCGGGTTGGGCGAGCTGGTGTCGCTGGTCGGCGGCCGCAACATCGCCGCGGACCGATTCCCGGATGCCGGGGGCGGGGTGCTCAGCCTCGAATACGTGATCGGGCGGGACCCGCAAGTCTACATCGCCACCGGCCTGCCGCAGGCGGCCAACGCGCCGGGCCTGGCGGTCGGCCCCGGCGTTCCCGCGGAGGTTGCCCGCCGGAGCCTGGCGACGGTGCTGGCGGCGCCCGGCCTGTCCGGCCTTGCCGCCGCCCGGGAGGGGCGGGGGCATGGGCTGTGGAACTTCTTCAACGCCGTGCCGCTGAACATCGTGGCGGTGGAGGCGGTGGCGCGCTGGCTGCGGCCGGAGATCTTCGGCGACCTCGACCCCGGCGCCACCCTGGCCGAGATCAACAGCCGCTTCGCCGCCATGCCGTTCGAGGGCGCGCTGTGGGTCAGCCTCGACCCGGCCGCCGACGGATCGCGCTAGCGGTTGGCCGCGACGGTCAGCCGCCAGGCCGCCCAGGCGCCGAACAGGGCCAGCGGCAGGGCGGTGACGAACACCCACAGCGCCGCCGCCCGGGCGGTTTCGACCGTCAGGCCCGCGCCGAAGCCGACCAGGTTGGCGGTGGCGCCGGCGATGGCGGCGCCCACCGCCCCGCCGGTCTGGCGCACCGCGATCAGGGCCGAGCTGCCGATCGCCCTGTCGTCATCGGCCAGGGTGCCGATCAGCCGCCGGTTCAAGAGGGGGGAAGTGAAGCCGAAGCCCGCGCCCATCAGCAGGGCGGCGCCGACGATCCAGGCCAGCGGGGCGTCCCGCATCACCAGCACCAGCAGCACCGCGCCGGCCAGGATGCAGCCGGCGCCGCGCAGCAGCCAGCGCAGCTCACCGGCCCCGGTGGCGCCAGCGACGACGAAGGCGGCGAAAGTCCAGGCCAGCGCCATCGCCGCCACCACATAGCCGGCCCACAGCGGCGACAGGCCGTGCAGCGTCTGCAGGATGGCGGGGCCGTAGACGTTCAGGCCCATCGAGGTCGCCATCATGGCGAAGATCGCGGCATAGGCGGTGCCGCAGACCGTGCGCAGGTCTCCCGCCTGGCGCGGCAGCAGCCGCTCCCGGGCGCCGGAATCGATCCGCAGCACCAGCACCAGGATGCCCAGGCCGGCGGCGACCAGCGCCAGGGCGATGGCGGGGTCCGGGCTGACATCGGCCATGGCGATGGCGCCGACGCCGAGCGCCAGCCCGCCGATCTGCGGCCAGGGCACGCCCGGCTGGCCGCCGCTGCGGACCGTGCCCTTCAGCAGCCAGGGCGAGGCGGCGGCGAACAGCAGCGACTGTACCGTGAACAGCCAGAACACGAGGCGCCAGTCGCCCGCCTGGGCGGCCAGGCCGCCGACCAGCGGCCCCAGGATCGTGGCGATGCCCCAGATGCCGGAGGCCACGGCGAACATCCGGGCCAGGTGCCGTTCGGGGAACAGCACGGCGATCGCGACCATCGAGAAGCCGGCGACCCAGCCGCTGCCGACGCCCTGCAGCACGCGTCCGGCCAGGAACACGCCGATGGTCGGGGCGGCGGCGCTCAGCACGCAGCCGAGCGCGAAGGCCAGGCCGGCGATGGCCGAGGCCCAGCGCAGCCCGAACCGTTCCGACAGCCGCCCGGCGCTGGCGCCGGCCAGGATGGCCCCGACCAGGAAGCCGGCGGTGGCCCAGCTGAAATAGGCATAGCCGCCGAGATCGGCGCCGACGCTGGGCATGATGGTGGCGGTGACCAGCGCGTCGGCCGCGTTCAGCCAGATGCCGAGGCAGACCATGGCGAATCGCGGCAGCCGCCCTTCGGCGAGCAGATCCGCCCAGCCGGTCGCCGGTTGCGCCGATGCCTGCACCATGCCGCGTTTCCCCCTTTGCCGTCCGGCTACACCGCCGCCGGCACGATGAGAAGCGGGGAATCGGCAGGACAGAAATCAGCGCCAGCGCGACGCGGCCTCGTCGTCCTCGGCCCGGGCCTCGACCCAGCGCTCGCCGGCCGGCGTCTCCTCCTTCTTCCAGAAGGGCGCCTTGGTCTTCAGCCAGTCCATCAGGAAAGCGCAGGCCTCGAAGGCGGCGCCGCGATGGGCCGAGGCGACGCCGCAGAACATGATCCGGTCGCCCGGCTCCAGCCGGCCGACGCGGTGGACGATGCGCACCTCCAGCAGCGGCCAGCGGCTGCGGGCCTCGGCCTCGATCTCGGCCAGCTGGAGTTCGGTCATGCCGGGATAGTGCTCCAGCGTCATCGCGGTGACCGCGGTGCCGCCGGCGACGTCGCGCACCAGCCCGACGAAGCTGGCGACGCCGCCGACATCGCTGCGGCCTGCCGACAGCGCCGCCATCTCGGCGCCCACGTCGAAATCGGCTTCCTGGATGCGAACCGCCATCTCAGCCCCCTGTCACCGGCGGAAAGATGCCGATCTCGTCGCCCGGCGCCACCGGATCTCCCGCCTTGGCGAAGCGCTGGTTGACCGCGACCCGGACCACCGCTGGGTTGGCCAGGGCGTCGGCAAAGCCGGCGCCGCGGGCGCGTAGCCAGTCCAGCAGCCCGGCGACGTCGCGCACCGACTCCGGCGGCGACACCGTCTCGGCGGCCATGCCGATCTTGCTGCGGACCCAGGCGAAATACAGGAGCTTCATGCCGGTTCTCAGATCAGGGTGCTCAACGGGATATAGGCAACCGGATCGCCCGGCGCCACGGCGGTCACGTCCTCCGGCAGCTCGACCAGCCCGTCGGCGCCGGCGAGGGAGC
>NZ_JBQJIK010000098.1:0-26759 GCF_052078665.1 Inquilinus sp. CA228
GGCGCGCGCCGTCTCGCCCAGCGTCTCGGCATTCTTCCGGGCGAAGCCCAGCGCCGCGGCCGAGCTGTCGAACAGCCAGGCCTCGGCGGCGCCGCGCGACAGCGCCTCGAAGGCCAGCGCGCCGGTGCCGGCGAAGGCGTCCAGCACCACGGCGCCGGTCACCGCGTCGCCCTCGTCGGGACCGTAGCCGGCATGGGCCAGGATGTTGAACACCGCCTCGCGCACCCGCTCGCCGGTCGGGCGGGTGGCGCGGTCCGGCGGGGCGGCGAGGGCGCGGCCCCTATGCCGGCCGGCGACGAGGCGCAGGGGCATGGCGGGAGGCGGGGCCGGTCGCGGGCTTCGAGCCTGTCGGCTTGGCCGGGACCGGCTTGCTCGCCGTCGGTTTGGCCACGGGCTTGCGCGTCGGCCGTTCCTCCTCATGGGTCGTCAGCCAGCGGCCGAGCTGGTCGCGCAGCACCGAGGCCTTGATCTCCTCGGCCTCGCCCTTCTCCAGGATGCCCAGCTGGAACGGGCCGTAGGCGACGCGGATCAGCCGGTTCACGTCCAGGCCGATCGCCTCCATCACCTTGCGCACCTCGCGATTCTTGCCCTCGCGCAGGGTGATGGTCAGCCAGGCATTGGCGCCCTGCACCTTGTCCAGCGCCGCCTCGATCGGGCCGTAATGCACGCCGGAAACGGTGATGCCCTTGGCCAGGCTCGCCAGCTTCGCCGGGTCCGGGGTGCCATGCACGCGCACGCGGTAGCGCCTCGGCCAGCCGGTCGACGGCAGCTCCAGCCGGCGCGACAGCTCGCCGTCATTGGTGAGGAGCAGCAGCCCCTCGCTGTTCAGGTCCAGCCGGCCGATCGAGACCACGCGCGGCAGCTCTTCGGGCAGGTTGTCGAACACGGTCTGGCGGCCCTGCGGGTCGGACCGGGTGGTGACCAGCCCGGCCGGCTTGTGATAGCGCCACAGCCGGGTGCGCTCGGGCTCCGGCACCGGCACGCCGTCGACGCTCAGCACGGCGCCGGGCGGCACCACCACGGCTGGGGTGTCCAGCACCTTGCCGTCCAGCGCCACGCGGCCCTCGGCGATCCAGCGCTCGGCCTCGCGGCGCGAGCACATGCCGGCCCGCGCCAGCACCTTGGCGACGCGCTCGCCATCCTTCTCGCCGCCATCCTTGAAGGTGGCTTTCGGTTTCGCGGCCGGGGTCGCGGCGCCTGTCGCGGCCGGATCGCCCGCCGTCTTCCCGACGGTGGTCTTGTGATCGGTCTTGCTCATCGCCCTTGTCTAGCGCGAAGCGCCCGGCCAGGGTTAGCGCGAAACGCAAGGATCTGACCCGTGCCCGCCGACCCGCCAGCCCCTGATCCGGCCGACACCTATATGCGCCTCGCCCTGGACGAAGCGACGGCCGCTGCCGCGCGCGGAGAAGTGCCGGTCGGCGCCGTGCTGGTCGAGGCCGCGACCGGCGCGGTGCTGGCCCGGGCCGGCAACCGGGTGGAAGAGCTGGCCGACCCGACCGCCCATGCCGAGGTGCTGGCGATCCGCGAGGCCGGCCGGCTGCGCGGCCGGCCGCGGCTGCCGGACTGCGACCTCTACGTCACGCTCGAGCCCTGCGCGCTGTGCGCCGGCGCCATCTCCTTCGCTCGCCTCCGCCGGCTGGTGTTCGCCGCCCTCGACCCGAAGGGCGGCGCGGTGCTGCACGGCCCGCGCTTCTTCGAGCAGAAGACCTGCCACCACCGCCCCCAGGTGGAGCAGGCGCCGGGCGCGGAGGAGGCGGGCGAGCTGCTGCGTGCTTTCTTCAGGGCGAGGAGGTAAGGGCGCTGACCTAGCCGCCGGCCCGGCGATCTGACAAGATCGGGTGGCCCCTGGGGGAGGGGCGGTTTCAGAGACGCCATATCATGCTCGGATTGTGGGGTCGGATGGTCGCGGCCATCCTGGCTGTCGGTGTCCTCTCCGGATGCCAGACGCAGTTTCCCAAGGTGTCGGAGGCGAGCGAGGTCGAGATCCGGCTGACGCGCAGTGCCTGCTTCGGCTGGTGCCCTGCCTATGCGGTCGACATCGCCGGGGACGGATCGGTGACCTATGAGGGGGGCAGCTCAGTGGCCGTGAGCGGCCGGTTCCAGGACCGGATCGCGCCGACGGAGGTGACCACCCTCGTCGGGATGTTCGAGCGAGCAGATTTCTTCTCGCTGAAGGACGAATACATCGCGGAGATCACGGACAGCCCGTTCACCAAGGTCTCCCTGACCATCGACGGCAGGACCAAGTCGGTCACGGATTACGTGGGCAAGTTTGCCGGCATGCCCGCGGCGGTCACTGAGCTCGAAGATGCGGTCGACCGAGCCGCGGGAACGGCGAAGTTTGTCAAGGGAACGCCAGAGACGATTCCGATGCTGCGGCAGGCCGGATTCGACTTCGCGTCTAGCAGGGCGGCGACCTTTCTGGCCGATGCGCTGGAGATCGATAGCTACGCCTATGCGAGCGACCTGATCTTGGCGGGCGCCCCCTTGAACGGGCGCACTTCGCGCCGGGACCAGCCGGCATTCGAGTTGCTGTTCCCTCTCGCGACCCCGTCGAGATCGGATCTCGGAAGAACGTCCGTCCTGTTTAGCGAGGCCGCCGCCGAACGAGGGACCCGGCAAGACAGAAGCGTGGCGCTTGTGATCGCCGCCAGGCGGGACGATGCAGGCCTTGTTCGAAGGCTGGTTGCCTTGGGTGTCGATCCGGTGGTCGAGGAATCCGGGGTTGGACGCTACACCGCACTGCATGCGGCCGCCTCGGCGAGGGTCGCCCGAATACTTCTGAGGGCAGGCATCGACCCCGATTTCACGAGTCCGATGATCCGGAAGGCGGTTCTGGTGACCGACTCCGAAGACGTGGCGCTGGTGCTGGCCGGCGCGAGGCTGAGCGACGAAACCAGGGACGAACTGATCGCCCGCGCCCGCGAGAAGGGCTGGACCCGTCTCCTCGCCAGGCTCGGCGCCTAGACCTCCGCCTCGCCCTGCAGCACCGGGATGCAGCCGCCGCCGACGGTGGCGCGGATGCCGTCCGCGGCGCGGCGGGCGGCGACGCGCAGCAGGCTCGGGCGGCCCATCTCCACGCCTTGGACGATCTCGGCCTGTCCGGCCTCGGCGCCGGACAGCGACAGCAGCAGCGCGCCGAGCGTGGCGTTGGCGCTGCCCGTCGCCGGGTCCTCATAGGTGCCGGACAGCGGCGCGAACATCCGGGCACGGATGCGGGCACCGCCCGGCGCGGCGATGTCCGGCGCCGCCGGGTCGCGGGCGTAGAGATGCAGCGACAGGCGCCGCTCCACCTTCGGGAACTGCTCCTGGGTGCGGCGGAAGGCGGCGATGTCCGGGGTGGCGCGGGTCAGCGCCTCGCCGGTGACCTCCACCAGCACGAAGGGAATGCCGACCGAGGCCAGCACCGGCTGGTGCGCTTTGGTGATGACGTCGGAGGGGGCCAGGCCGGCGCAGGCGGCGATCGCCTCGGCCGGCAGCTCCATCAGCGTCGACAGCGGCTGCGGCGCGGCGATCACGGCGCCGGTCACGGCCCCGGCCGCGTCGCGCTCAACCCGCACCTCGACCAGGCCGGACAGCTCCTCGAACAGCAGCACGCCGTCGCGGTCCAGCCCGTGCCGGGCCAGCACGCAGCCGGTGCCGACATTGGGGTGGCCGGCGAAGGGCATCTCGTAGGTGCGGTTGAAGATCCGCACCCGCGCCGAATGCGTCGGGTCCTCCGGCGGCAGCACGAAGGTCGTCTCGCTCAGGTTGAACTCGGCGGCCAGCGACTGCATCTCGCCGTCCGACAGGCCGCGCGCATCCGGGAACACCGCCAGCTGGTTGCCGCCGAAGCGGCGGTCGGTGAACACGTCCACGGTCTCGAAGGCGAAGCGGCGCATCACGGCCTCCTGTCGGTTCGGAAAGGCCCCGAGTCTTGACAGGACTTTGTCCTTTGGCAAAGTGCCGAAATGTACCCGGCCAATCTCTTCCGCGCCTTGGCCAATGAGCGCCGCCTGCAGATCCTGGACTGGCTGAAGGATCCGCGCGCGCATTTCCCGCCGCAGGCCGATGGCGACCTGGTCGAGGATGGGGTCTGCGGCCTGTTCATCGCCGACAAGCTCGGCATCAGCCAGCCGACGCTGAGCGAGCATATGCGCGTCCTGGTCCAGTCCGGTCTGGTGGTGCCGAAGCGGATCAGGCAATGGACCTTCTACAAGCGCGACGAGGAGCAGATCCGCGCCGCGCGGGCGGCGGTCGAGACGCTGTGAGGCTTTCCGCCGGGCATTCCCGTGCCTATCTTCCAGGCGACCGACAGGAAGACCGACCGATGTTCCAGACCGCACGCCCCGATCCCGCCCAGCCCAAGGCCGAGGCCTATCGCGACCTGCTCTCCCAGGCGGAGGGGCTGTTTCATGGCGAGACCGACGCCATCGCCAACGCCGCCAATCTCTCGGCCCTGATCTATCACGGCCTGCCGGAGCTGAACTGGGCCGGCTTCTACCTGCTGCGCAGCGAAAGCGAGCTGGTGCTCGGGCCGTTCCAGGGCAAGCCGGCCTGCATCCGCATCCCGCTCGGCCGCGGCGTCTGCGGCGCGGCGGCGGAGAGCCGGGAATCGGTGCTGGTGCCGGATGTGCACGCCTTCCCTGGCCACATCGCCTGCGACGCCGCCTCGCGGTCCGAACTGGTGGTGCCGCTGCTGCGGGACGGGAAGGTGCTGGGTGTGCTCGACCTCGACAGCCCGCTGCCCAACCGCTTCGACGCCGAGGACCAGGCCGGGATCGAGGCGCTGGCCGCGCTGTGGGTCGCCGCCAGCGCCGCCTGACGGTCTCTCAGCCCTTGTCGCGGTCGTAGCGGATCTCGATCACCTCGGCGGCCTCGACCCCGCCCGGGGCACGGACCTCGACCACATCGCCCTCCTGCGTCCGCATCAAGGCGCGGGCGAGGGGGGAGATCCAGCTGATGTCGCCGGCATCCGCATCGGTCTCGTCGATGCCGACGATGCGCACGGTGCGCTCGCGGTCCTGGCCGTCCACATAGGTCACGGTGGCGCCGAAATAGACCCGGTCGCGGTTGGTCTGGCGCGCGGGGTCGACCACCTCGGCGATCTCCAGCCGCTTGGTCAGGAACCGCACCCGGCGGTCGATCTCGCGCAGCCGCTTCTTGCCGTAGATGTAGTCGCCATTCTCCGACCGGTCGCCATTGCCGGCGGCCCAGGACACCACCTCGACCACTTTCGGCCGCTCGACCCGCCACAGCTGCTTCAACTCGTCCTGCAGCCGCTGGAATCCCTCGGGCGTGATGTAGTTCTTCGACCCCGCGGGCAGGGGCGCCGGCGCATCGTCCAGCTCCTCCTCGGTGTCGGTCTCTTTGGTGAAGGCCTTGCTCATCCGGGCAGTCTACGCCGATCGGGCCGCCGGTTTCAAAACGCAGGTCACACCGCGATGTCCCGGCGGCAGAAGCCCTCCGGCCAGTCGATGCGGTCGACCGCCTGATAGGCTCGTGATCGGGCCTCGGCGATGTCGGCGCCCAGCGCCGTCACCGCCAGCACCCGGCCGCCCTGGGCGGTGACCGTGCCGTCGGCCTCGGCCTTGGTGCCGGCGTGGAACACGATGGTGCCCGGCACCTGTCCGGCTTGGTCGAGCGCCCGGATCGGGCTGCCCTTCCTGTAGCTGCCAGGATAGCCGTTCGCCGCCATCACCACCGTTACCGCCGCCTCCGGCCGCCAGCGCAGGGTCAGGTGGCGCAGTTCGCCGTCAGCCGCGGCGATCAGGGCGGTCAGCAGGTCCGAGCTCAGCCGCGGCAGCAGCGTCTCGCATTCCGGGTCGCCGAAGCGGACATTGTGCTCGATCAGCTGCGGCCCGTGCTCGGTCAGCATCAGCCCGGCGAACAGGATGCCGCGGAACGGCGTGCCCTCGGCCTCCATGGCCTGCAGCGTCGGCTGCACGATCTCGGCCATGATCCGGGCCTCGAGCTCCGGCGTCGCCAGCGGGTGCGGCGAGACGGCGCCCATGCCGCCGGTGTTCGGGCCCTCATCGTGGTCGAAGGCCCGCTTGTGGTCGCGGGCGGTGGCCAGCGGCAGCGCGGTCTGGCCGTCGCACAGGGCGAAGAAGCTCAGCTCCGGCCCGACCAGGCATTCCTCGACCACGATCGAGGCGCCGGCGGCGCCGAAGCCGCCCTCGGTCAGCATGGCGTCGACCGCGTCCTGGGCCTCCTCGATCGACTGCGCCACCACCACGCCCTTGCCGGCGGCCAGCCCGTCGGCCTTGACCACGATCGGCGCGCCCTCGATGGCGACATAGGCCTTGGCCTCGGTCGCGTCGGTGAAGCGGCGGTAGCGCGCGGTCGGGATGTCGTATTTGGCGCAGAGGTCCTTGGTGAAGCCCTTCGACCCCTCCAGCGCCGCGGCCGCGGCGGTCGGCCCGAAGGCCTTGATCCCGGCTTCGGTCAGCCGGTCGACCAGCCCCGCCACCAGCGGCGCCTCCGGCCCGACCACGACGAAGTCGATCGCGTTCTCCTGGGCGAACCCGACCAGCCCGTCGACATCCTCGGCCGCGACCGGCACGCAGGTCGCCTCCTTCGCGATGCCGGCATTGCCGGGCGCGCAGAACAGCGTGGTGCACAGGGGGGAGGCGGCGATCGCCCAGGCCAGGGCATGTTCGCGGCCGCCGCCGCCGACCAGAAGGATGCGCATCGCAGAACCCGCTCTCGATCTCTTGCTCAAGTGGCAGCGGTTTAGCATGGTGGCCGCAGCATGACCGAGCAAAACGACACCCCCCCGGCCCCCGCCGACCGCCCCGGCTCCAACCTGCCGGAATTCACCATCGCCGAGCTGACCGGCGCGCTGAAGCGCACCATCGAGGGCGAATTCGGCATGGTCCGCGTGCGGGCCGAGATCGGCAAGGTCACGGTGCCGCGCTCCGGCCATGTCTACCTGACGCTGAAGGACGACAGCTGCACCCTCGAATCGGTGATCTGGAAGGGCCAGCTGGCGCGGCTGATGGTGCGGCCGGAGCAGGGGATGGAGGTCATCTGCACCGGCCGGCTGACCATCTACGGCTCGCGCTCGCAGTACCAGATGGTGATCGAGCAAATGGAGCTGGCGGGCGAGGGCGCCATCCTCAAGATGCTGGAGGAGCGCCGCCGCCGCCTCGCCGCCGAAGGGCTGTTCGAGGCCGCGCGCAAGCGGGCGCTGCCGTTCCTGCCGCGGGTGATCGGCGTCGTCACCTCGCCGACCGGCGCGGTGATCCGCGACATCCTGCACCGGCTGTCCGACCGCTTCCCGCGCCACGTCCTGGTCTGGCCGGTGGCGGTGCAGGGCGAATCGGCGGCGGGCCAGGTGGCGGCGGCGATCGAGGGCTTCAACTCGTTGCCAAAGGACGGACCGGTGCCGCGGCCGGACCTGCTGATCGTCGCCCGCGGCGGCGGCAGCCTGGAAGACCTGATGCCGTTCAACGAGGAGATCGTGGTGCGGGCGGCGGCGGCCAGCGCCATCCCGCTGATCTCCGCCGTCGGGCACGAGACCGACACCACCCTGATCGACTTCGCCTCGGACCGCCGCGCCCCGACCCCGACCGCGGCGGCGGAGATGGCGGTGCCGGTCCGGGCCGAGCTGCTGGGCCGGGTGCTGGACTGCTCCCGCCGCCTCGAAGCCGGCACCGCCCGGCTGTTCGGCGAGCACCGCACGCGGCTCGACGCTTTGCGCCGCGGCCTGGGCGACCCGGCGCGGCTGATCGAGTCGGCGATGCAGCGGCTGGACGACCGCGGCGAGCGGCTGGACCGGGCCGGGCTCGGCACGGTCGAACGGCGGCGCGCCAAGCTGGCCGAGCTCGGCGCCCGGCTGCCGCATCCGCGCCGGCAGGTGGCGGAGACGGTGCGGCACCTGGCCCAGCTCGGCGACCGGCTGGCCGCCTGCGGCCCGCGCCTGACCCACCGTCCGGCCGACTGGTTCCAGGCCCTGTCCGGCCGCTTCGGGCCGGAGCCGGTGCAGCGCGTCTTGGCCGACCGCACGGCCCGCCTGGCCGCCGCCGGCCGGCTCTTGGAGAGCTACTCCTATGTCGACGTGCTGCGCCGCGGCTATGCCCTGGTGCTGGACCCGGCCACCGGCCATGCCCTCAGCTCGGCGCAGGAGGCGACGCCCGGCCGGGCCGTGGCGATCCGCTTCCAGGACGGCGACGCGCCGGCCGTGATCGGCGGCAGCCGCCCGCACCGGCCCGCCCGCGCGCCGGACCCGAAGCCGGAGCAGGGATCGCTGCTGTAGGGCTACGCCGGTTCCGCCAGGGCCCAGCGGCGCGGCGGATCGAGCCAGCGGACCAGCCGCAGCCCGGCAGAGGCCAGCGCCTCCGCCAGCTGCTCATCGTCGATCAGCTCGCAGGTGAAGCTCTGGGTCCAGGCCGCGTCGGCCGCTTCCGAGCGAAGGGTGATATGGGCCAGGCGGCCCTCATGCCGGACCGATTCGACCACATGGCGGATGCCGGCTTCCTCTCCGGCCGGCCCGGGGCCAATCGCCGAGAAGGTCGCGGGGTTGCGGCGTTCGATCAGCACCGCGCCGCCGGGCCGGACATGGCGGCGGCAGGCGGCCAGCAGCGCCGCCCGTGTCCCGGCCTCGGGGAAGTTGATCAGCGTGCTGGCCAGCAGCACCGCGTCGAAGCCGCGACCGAGGTCGAGATCCTCGATATCGGCCAGCACCGTCTCCGCGCCCCGGACATGGGCCAGCATCTCGGCCGAGTTGTCGACCGCGGTCACCGCATAGCCGCGGGCGACCATGGCGTGGGTGACGCGGCCCGGCCCCGAGCCCAGCTCCAGGATCGAGCCGCCGATGGAGACCACGGCAGCGACGATCTCCGCCTCGCCGTCGGCCGGCAGGCGCCGATACAGCTCCACGGCGCAGCCATCCTGAGTGCGCGCGCCTGGCCCGGTGCCGGTGAAACGGATCGCGGAGCCCATGCGGCGGTCCTCCCTTATGGTCCGTCGGAGATGGCGATGGCAGCCGGCCGGCACCAGGGGCTTGAGAACCGTCCGGCACGTGGTTAGATACCCATAGGCCCGTCCTCCCGGCGGGCCGTGACCGCACAGGAGGTTGCCTATGTCCCCGCGGGACGCCTGACCCACCGATTCCGCCTGTTCTGCGAGAACAGGGGGATCGGTTTCGACACGAACCCTTCGGTTCGGCCCTTCGACAGCACGACGCTGTTCTGTACGGCGGGCATGCAGCAGTTCAAGCCGCTGTTCATCGACCCGGCCTACACAGCCACCTTCGCCAATCTCCAGTCCTGCCTGCGCCTGGGCGATCTCGACGAGATCGGCGACGGCACGCATCTGCTCCGCTTCGACATGCTCGGCCTGTTCTCGTTCCGGCAGATGACCGTCGGGCAGGCGATCGACTTCTGGCTCGATTTCCTGGCGGAGATCGGGGCGTGGCCGGACCATGTCACCATCCATCCCGACCGCATGGCCGACTGGTCGCCGCTGTATCGCGGCCGGGTGCCGATCCGGCCCGACCCGGACTGCACCTGGAGCGACGGCAGCATCAGCGGCCATTGCACCGAGTTCTACCGGGACGGGGTCGAGATCGGGAACATCGTCAACCCGCTCGGCACCTGCATCGATGCAGGATTCGGGCTGGACCGGCTGGATGCGCTGGTCAACGGCACCCCGCCGATGACCCCGGCGCAGATCCTGGTCGAAGGGATCGAGAGCATCATCGCCAGCGGCTATCGGCCCGGCCCGAAGACGCAGGGCTATGTCCTGCGCAAGCTGCTGCGCCGGCTGTGGGCGATCGGCGGATCGCTCGACCATCCGCACTTCCGGGCGGAGGCGGCACGGCAGCAGCGGCTGCGCGACCGCTATGCCCGGCTGAAGCCGCACCATCCGGACAAGCCGCCGGAATGGTGGTTCGACACCCATGGCATCGATCTGGACGAGGTCGTGGGGCCGGCGTAAGCCGGCCCCAGCCCCGCCATGCGCGACAAACCCAACCAAGGACCAACCAAGGACCGAGGATGTTCGACGAAGACCTGGCCCGCTGGGACCTGGTGCCGGACGGCGAGCCGATCGTCACCCATGGCAGCCGATTGCTCGCTGTGCGCTGCGGTGACCTGCCGGCGATGATCAAGCAGCCGGTCAACGCGGATGAGAAGCTGGGCTGCCTCTTGATGCAGTACTGGACCGGCGAGGGGGCGGCGATGGTGCTGGCCCAGCACGGCGACACGCTGCTGCTGGAACGCGCCACGGGCCCGGCCTCGCTGGTCGCCATGTCGATGCAGGGGCAGGACGACGAGGCCTGCCGCATCCTGTGCGACGCCGCGACCCGGCTGCACGCGCCGCGCGGCCGGCCGCTGCCGGACGGGCTGCTGCCGCTGGAGACATGGTTCGAGCCGCTGACCCTGGGCGGCGACCGCTACGGCGGCGTCGTGGCCCACGCCGCCGCCGTCGCCCGCGGGCTGCTGGCGGAGCGGCGCGACGTCGTCACCCTGCATGGCGACCTGCACCACGGCAACGTGCTGGATTTCGGCCCGCGCGGCTGGCTGGTGATCGATCCCCGGTACCTGGTCGGCGACCGCGGCTATGATTTCGGCGGCATCTTCACCAACCCCGACATGGGTTTCCCCGGCGCGCCGGCCCTGGCCGAGCCGGACCGGGCCGTGGCCACCCAGCCCGGCCGGCTGGCCCGGCGGGCGACGGTGGTGGCCGAGGCGGCGGGCATGGATCGCGCCCGGCTGCTGCGCTGGGTGCTGGCCTCGGCCGCCCTCTCCGCCGTCTGGAGCCTCGACGACGGCGACCACCCGGCGATCGACCTGGCCGTGGCCGAGATGGCGTTGGCGGAGCTGGGCTGAGGCCGCCGCATTTTTTGCCGGTCGTGTCGGCTGCGGGCATACTCCTTCGTCCTCGGGAGGAAGAAGGAAACACCCGGATGCTGTACGCCGTCCTCTGCTACCACAACGAAGCCGTGACCGAGGCCTGGAGCAAGGCCGAAGACGACGCCGTCATGGCCCGGCTGGCCGCGGTGCAGGAGCCGCTGGCGAAGCAGGGCAAGATCGGGCCCGTCGCCCGGCTGCTGCCGACCACCGCCGCCACCACCCTGCGCAGCGGCGTGGGCGAGCCGTTGGTGATCGACGGCCCCTTCGCCGAGACCAAGGAGCAGCTTCTGGGCTTCTACACCTTCGATTGCGCCTCGCTGGACGAGGTGCTGGACATCGTGCGCGACCTCGCGCGCGCCAATCCCGGGGGATCCTATGAGGTCCGCCCGATCCGCATCTTCAAGCCGGGAACCGCTGGATCATGACCGACCTCGCCTGGATCGACGCGGCCTTCGCCTCTGCCCGCCCCCAGGCCCTCGGCGCGCTGCTGCGCTATTTCCGGGACCTGGACACGGCGGAGGAGGCGTTCCAGGAGGCCTGTCTCCGGGCGCTGAAGACCTGGCCGCAGAAGGGGCCGCCGCGCGACCCTGCGGCCTGGCTGATCTTCGTCGGCCGCAACGCCGCCCTCGACGGCGTGCGCCGCGGCCGCAAGCAGGAGCCGCTGCCGCCGGACGAGCTGCTGTCCGACCTCGGCGACGCCGAGGCCGACATGGCCGAGCGGCTGGACGGCGCCGAGTACCGCGACGACATCCTGCGGCTGCTGTTCATCTGCTGCCATCCCGACCTGCCGGCGACGCAGCAGATCGCGCTGGCGCTGCGCATCGTCTCCGGCCTGTCGGTCAGGCAGATCGCCCGCGCCTTCCTGGTGGGCGAAAGCGCGATGGAGCAGCGCATCACCCGGGCCAAGGCCAAGGTCGCCAATGCCGGCGTGCCGTTCGAGGCACCGGGCGCGCCGGAGCGGGCGCAGCGGCTGGCGATCGTCGCCGCCATGATCTACCTGGTGTTCAACGAGGGCTATTCCGCCGCCAACAGCGAGGAGGCGCCGTTGCGCGCCCCCTTGTGCGACGAGGCGATCCGCCTGGCCCGGCTGTTGCTGCGGCTGTTCCCGGCCGAGCCCGAGATCATGGGCCTCACCGCGCTGCTGCTGCTGCAGCATTCACGGGCGCCGGCACGCTTCGACCCCGACGGCAGCATCGTGCTGCTGGAGGAGCAGGACCGGACCCTGTGGAACCGCGCCATGATCGCCGAAGGGCTGGCGCTGATCGACAAGGCGATCCGCCACCGCAGCCCCGGCCCGTACCAGGTGCAGGCGGCGATCGCGGCGCTGCACGCCCGGGCGGCGCGGGCGCCGGACACCGACTGGGCCCAGATCGACCTGCTCTACGCCACGCTGGAGCGGCTGCAGCCCTCGCCGGTGGTGACGCTGAACCGCGCCGTCGCCGTGGCCAAGCTGCACGGCCCCCAGGCGGCGCTGGAGCTGATCGAGCCGCTGGCGCCGCGCCTGTCCGGCTATTTCTACTTCTTCGGGGTGCGCGGGGCGCTGCTGCAGCAGCTCGGCCGCTTCGGCGAGGCGCGCGAGGCCTTCAACCAGGCCATCGCCCTGGCCAACACCGCGGCCGAGGCCGCCCATATCCGCATGCATCTCGACCGGCTGCAGCAGGACGGCACCGCCGAGGTCGGCTGAGAGACCGTCTGGAAACGCTACTGGTGCGGCCGTCTGACGGCGGTTTCTCCGCTTCCGGTGCTCACGCACCAAACGTGCGCTGCGCTCCGGTTCTCGAAACCACCGCCAGCCGACTCACACCAGCGCATTTCCAAACGGTCTCTGAGGCCGGAAAAATTTCTCGAAGCCGTTGTCGGCGCCGCTCCGGCCCAGCCGTCCTTGAGGCAGGCCCGCAGCATCCGCCGCGGCCGGAATGCAGGAGAGGCCAGATGACTGAGTTCGACGAATCCGCGATGCAGGCGCGGGCCCAGGTCCACGGCGTGGCCGCCTATCTCGTTGTCGAAGGGGCGGTGAAGGCCTCGGAGTTCTACCAGAAGGCGTTCGGCGGCGAGGAGTGCG
This sequence comes from Inquilinus sp. CA228, assembly GCF_052078665.1. NCBI lineage: Bacteria > Pseudomonadati > Pseudomonadota > Alphaproteobacteria > Rhodospirillales > Rhodospirillaceae > Inquilinus > Inquilinus sp. CA228. The sequence continues at coordinate 12,901 of NZ_JBQJIK010000098.1, forward strand.
GCCGCGTGCCGGTCGACGACCAGGGCCGGACCATGCACATCCACCTCTACATCAACGGCGGCTCGGTGATGCTCTGCGATCCCTATCCGGAGCACGGCCATCCGTTCCAGAAGCCGCAGGGCTTCACCCTGCATCTCCAGGTCGACGACGCCGATGCGTGGTGGAAGCGCGCGGTCGGGGCCGGGGCCGAGATCGTCACGCCGCTGCAGCCGATGTTCTGGGGCGACAATTACGGCCAGCTGCGCGACCCGTTCGGCGTGCTGTGGTCGATCGGCGCGCCGATCCGCTGAACCGGTCCAGGGGGACACGAACCATCATGGCCAAGACGGTCGATGAGTATGTCGCCGGGCTCTCGGGCTGGCAGGCGAAGGCGGTGGCGGCGCTGCGGCGGGACATCCTCGCCGCCGGCGGCGTCACCGAGGCGTTCAAATGGGGCCACCCGGTCTACGAGGCCGGCGGCCCGGTCTGCCTGGTCAAGGCGCACAAGGCCCATGTCACCTTCGCCCTGTGGCGCGGTGCCGAGATGACGGCGCTGGAGCCGCGGCTGGAGCCGAGCGGCGGCTTCCAGATGGCGTCGATCAAGCTCGACGGTCCCGGGCAGATCGGTGCCGACCAGGTCGGCCGGCTGGTCGCCGCCGGCATCGCGCTGAATCGCGAGAAGGGCGATCCGCTCAAGCAGCCGAAGCGGGCCTGACGGGACCGGCGCCGGGGATCGCCCGGCGCCGGTCCTCTGTTGAGAAAAGCAGCCCGGATGTCGGATCCGCGGTCGCCGATCCGTCCTCTGGGCAGATGTCCGGAGGACGGACTCGAGACAGAGGAGAGACAGATGGCCGCCAACACCACCGAAGCCCGGATCCACGCCCTGGTCGGGGAGCGCTCGGCGGCACTGCGCCGCAAGGACGCCAAGAGCGTCGTCGCCTGTCAGGCCGCCGACTACGTCCTCTACTCCCTGGCGCCGCCGCTGCGGACCGAGGAGGCGGGAACCGAGGGGCTGGAGGCTTGGTTCGCCACCTGGCGTGGCCCGATCGGCTACGAGATCCACGATCTCGGCATCGCCGCGGGCGGCGACGTTGCCTTCTGCCACGGCTTCGCCCGGATGACCGGCACCAAGACCGATGGCGAGAGCGTCGAGCTGTGGTTCCGCGTCACCCTCGGCCTCCGCCGCGCCGCCGACGGATGGACCATCGTGCACGAGCACGAATCCGTGCCCTTCTACATGGACGGAAGCCTGCGGGCGGCGGTGGACCTGAAGCCCTGAGGTGCCGGGGTCAGGCGGTCCGGTTCAGCGCCGGTGCCAGCAGCCGGAACCCCAGACGCGATGGAGGAAGAGATGACCAACCAGCATGACAGCAAGGCCGAGATCCGCGCCCTGATCGAGGAGCGCGCGGCGGCGCTGCGCCGCAAGGACGCCAAGGGCTTCGTCGGCCGCCAGGCCGCCGACTACTCCCTCTACTCCCTCTACTCCCTCTACTCCCTCTACTCCCTCTACTCCATGGGGTCGCCGCTGGCAGCCGACCAGGCGGGCGTCGAGGAGGTGGACGCCTGGTTCGCCGGCTGGCGGGGGCCGATCGGCTACGAAGTCCACAATCTCGACATCACGGCCGACGGCGACGTCGCCTTCTGCCACGGCTTCGCCCGGATGAGCGGTACCAAGACCGACGGCGAGGCGGTCGATCTCTGGTTTCGCCTCACCCTCGGCCTGCGCCGGGCGGCCGACGGCTGGGCGATCGTGCACGAGCACGAATCCGTACCCTTCTACATGGACGGCAGCCTGCGGGCCGCGGTGGACCTGAAGCCCTAGACGCCGGCGGCTTCCGAAGGAGCTTGGCGCCCCGGCGCCTCGGCATCGGCCCGGACGGCGCCGATCAGCGCGTCGAGCAGGCCGGGGAAGCGGGCGTCGAGGTCGTCGCGGCGCAGCGACAGCAGGTTCTCGCGGCCGGAGGGGCGCTGCCAGATCACGCCGCTGTCGCGCAGCACCCGCCAATGGTGGGTGAGGGTCGATTTCGACACGTTCTTCAGCACCGTGCCGCAGGCGTGCTCGCCGCCCTGCGACAGGACGCGGATCACGCTCAGCCGCATCGGATGACCCAGGGCGGCCAGGACGTTCTCCAGCCGGATCTGGTGCCGGTCGGGGTGCTGCGGGGTGATCATACCCGATAGATAAGCGACGATACGCGTACAGTCAAACCATCGACCTCCGCGAGCGGGACGGCGGAAGCGTCTCGCTTAGATAGTACGTAAATTCTAGTACTGTTCAACAGTACGATAAGACGCGTACAGTCGGACGAATCGAATCCGACGGAAGGAACCCTCCATGTCCGCATCCGTGTCCGCCGCGGGGCACCGCTCGCTCGGCTGGAGCCTGGCGCTGCTGGCCTTCGCCCAGCTGATCTTCGCCCTCGACCTCAACATCGTGTTCGTCGCCCTGCCGGAGATCGGCGCCGGCCTCGGCTTCTCCGAGCAGTCGCTGCAATGGGTGGTCAGCGCCTACACCGTGTTCTGCGGCGGCTTCCTGCTGTTCGGCGGCCGCGCCGCCGACCTGCTCGGCCAGCGCCGGATGTTCGTGTCCGGCCTCGTCCTCTATGCCGCCTCATCGCTGGTCGGCGGGCTGGCCTGGAGCCCGGGCGTCATCATCATCGCCCGCGCCGTGCAGGGCATCGGCGGCGCGATCCTGTTCCCGGCCACGCTGTCGCTGGTCAACCGCCTGTTCGAGGAGGGGCCGCGGCGCAACCGGGCGCTCGCGGTCTGGGGCGGCGCCGGGGCCAGCGGGCTGACCCTGGGCTCGCTGCTCGGCGGCGTGCTGACCGACGGCTTCGGCTGGTCGGCGGTGTTCTTCGTCAATGTCCCGCTGGCCGGCATCGTCGCCCTGGCCGCCCTGGCGGTGATCCCGCGCGATCCGCCGCGCCTGGCCCGCCGCAGCTTCGACCTGCCCGGCGCGCTGACCGTCACCGCCGGCGTCACCCTGCTGGTCTATGTCCTGGTGCAGGGGCCGGAGGCGGGCTGGGGCGCGGCCCCGATCGTCGCCGCCGCCGTGCTCTCCGCCCTCCTGCTGGCCACGTTCGTGCTGATCGAGACCCGCAGTGCCGACCCGCTGATGCCGATGCGGCTGTTCCGCAACCGCAGCCTGGTCGCAGGCATGTCGATCACCTTCATCTACATGGGCAGCTTCGGCGCTCTGCCCTATTTCCTCACCGTGCTGTTCCAGACCGTGATGGGCTTCAGCGCGCTCGAGACCGGCCTGGCCTTCATCGTACCGTCGCTCGCCATCGCCGCCGGCACCCAGCTGGGCGAGCGGCTGGCGACGAAGCTGACCACGCGCAGCACGCTGCTGCTGGGGTCGGCGATCGGCGTGGTCGGCACCGTCGCGATCGGCCTCGCCACCACCGCCGGCTATGCCGCGCTGGTGCCGGGGCTGGTGGTCTCCGGCATCGGCCAGGGCATCGTCTGGACCGGGATGTGGATTGCCTCGGCCTCGGGCGTCGCGGCGGAGGAGCAGGGCGTCGCCTCCGGCATGGCCTCGACCACGCTGAACATCGGCAACGCCATCGGCCTCGCCGTCCTGATCGCCATCGCCAATGCCGGGATCGCCGGGCAACAGGGCGAGGCGCTGCGCCTGGTGATCGCCGACGGCGCCCGCCTCGCCTTCATCCTCGCCGTGCTCGGCATCGTCCTCGGCGGGCTGGTGGCGCTGGCTTTGCCGCGGCAGGCCCGCGGCGCGGCGGTGCAGGCGGCGGCAACCTGATCGCCTTCGCCGGCTGGAGCGACGGGATCAGCCCAGCCGCTCCAGCCGCCGCTGCTCGAGGAGGAAGGCATCGCCGAAGGACAGCTTCGCCGTGGTCGGCGCCCGGCCGTCCAGCACCCGCCAGAACGGCGTGATCTCGGCCGCGCCGCGCCGATGCGCCTCCCACGCCGCCTCGGCGACGATGCGCAGGTGGAAGCCGGTGGTGATCGGGCAGGTCACCTCGGCCCCGTGCCGCCAAGCCAGCTCGCGCCGCAGCGTCGGCACATCCATGCCGCTGCCCTTCGGGATGGCGCGGATGAAGGCGTCGATCAGCCGGGGCGTCGGCACCAGCATGATCTCGCCGGCCTTCATCCCGGCGATGTCGATCGGCGCCGGCTTGACCTGATGCGGCCGCGGGTCGTTCAGCTTCTCGGTCCAGGATTTCGCCATCGCTGCCTCCCTCCAATCGGCGGCAGTGTAGCCTGGCCGGATTGACAGATCCTGCGAAGCCGGCTGTGGCGGCTAGGTCGCCCCCCAGATCCGGCCCTGGTCGACGATCCAGTGCCTCTTGTCGGCCGCGGTCACCACCAGGATGGGCAGCCCGTAGAGCAGGCTGGCGAAGACATGGGCCTCGGTCGGGGTGGGGGACAGGCTCTCGGTCATGAGGAAGGCTTCCGGCGTATGTCCCGCCGGCGCCTCCAGCCTGGGGGCCAGGCAGTTCTGGGACAGCGGCCCCGAGGACAGGATCCGGCTGCCGTCGCCGCTGACCAGGAAACGCTGGTGGCCGGCATACACCCTCACCTGCGGATCGGCGCTGGCGGCCAGGAGATAGACACGCCAGTCCCGGGTGTCGGGATCGCGGAAGACCACGGGGGTGTAAGGCAGCTTGCAGAGCGGAACCAGGCTGGCGGCCGCCAGCTGCCCGGCGGCGAGCTGGGCCGACTGGTCCGGCGTCAACGTCGGATCCGCCGGCCGGGTCAGGACGGGAGCCTGGCCGTCGCCGACGAAGGTCACGTCATAGGCCGCCTCGAACCGGCCGTCCCTTTGCCGGACGAAGCGCACCAGCACGCTGCTGCCGGAGATGTCCGTCACCCGGCCCCGCATGTCCGGGGCCCGCAGATCCGCGCCCTCGGCGAAGGCGATATCGGTGGCCCGCGCGGCGGCGATGTCGAGGGTATAGAGGGTGCGGCCCAGCGCCTCGATCCGGTGGATCTCCGGCGATGTCTGGGCCACCAGCTTGGAGCCCGCGACGTTTGTCGCCGCGGCCGGGCCGGCCGCGCCCGGCGGAGCCCTGCCGGCGCAGGCGGCCAGGATGGCCAGCAGGGCGAGCGGCAGCGCCGCGCACCGCAACGCGCTGACCACGCCGGATCGGCGCGGTGACGTGGTGGTGTCGATCATCTGGCCCCCCTGCGCCGCCAGCATGCCGTGTCCGGCCGCGCCAGCCAAGGGCGGCCCTACTCCCGCACCGTGGCGATGGTGCCGTGGGCGACCAGCCAGCGCTTGCCGTCCGCGGTCAGGACGATCAGCGGCAGGTCCTGGCGCAGGCTGAGGAAGACATGCAGCTCGGTCGGGATCGTCGAGACCGGCTCGGCCACCATGAAGGCGACGGCCCGGTGGCCCTCGGTGGTCTTCTCGCCGGCCAGGCAGGAGGGCGGCGGCAGCCGGCCGCCGGACAGGATGCGGTGGCCGTCCGGGCTGAGCAGGAAGCTGTAGTGGCCGCCGACCATGAACACGCCGGGCTCGGTCGACGTGGCCAGGGCGTAGACCCGCCAGTTCGGGGTGCCGGGCTCGCGGAACGCGACCGGCCGGTAGGTCTTGGAGCAGGGCTGGACGAGCCGCCCCAGCGCCATCTGCGCCGCGGTGAACTGGGCCGCCTGGTCCGGCGTCAGCGGCGTGCCCTCGCGGCCGACCAAAGCGGGGGCGGCGCCGCCGGCGTCGACGGTGACGTCATAGGCGGCCTCCGGCCCCTGGCTGCCCTGGCGCACGAAGCGGACCAGGATGCCGGTCGCCACCGGTTCGGTCACCCAGCCGACGATGCCGGCGGCCTGCGGGTCGATGCCGACCCGGCGCAGCTCGGCGCTGGCCAGGGCGGCGGCGCCGTCGATCACATAGATCCGCCGGCCCAGGGTCTCGGCGCGGCGGAATGCCGGCCCGGTCTCCGGCACCACCTGGGATGGCGCCGAGGCGGCGGGCGGGGCGGCCTGGCCCGGCACAGTCTGTCCCGGCGCGGGCTGCTGGGCCGCGACCTCGCCGGCCGGCAGGGCGAACACCGCCAGCAGCAGGGCGGCGCGCCCGAGACGGCGGTGAAGCGCGAAGGGATTCGGTCGCATGCGGTCTCCGCTGTGTCGGCCGCCACCATGCCGCGACCGGCCGGCCGGGCCAACCCCGAAAGCCCGGATGTCAGGGATCGATCGGGCCCCAGTCGAGCCGGGCCTTGTCGGCCTTCGCCTTCGCCTCTTCCGGCGTGGCGCCGGCCTGGAGCTGTCGATTGTAGACGATCTGCCGCCAGCTCCGCTCCGCCTGCAGCCGCCAGCGCATGGTGAGGACGAGGAGCGTCCCGATGACGATGACGGCGAGGGCGCCGCCGAGTTGCCAGGTCAGGACCGCCAGCAGCACGACGAACAGCAGCAACGCGCCGGGAATGACGAAGGCCATGGCGGCCCTCCTGGCTCCGTGGTCCGGACGACCTCAGGGTCGGCTGGAGTTGTGGCGCGGTCATGGCATGGGGCGTCGATGCCGCAGCGGCGACGGATCCGGATTTCCCCTGTTGCTCTTGTATGGGCCCGGTGCGCGGCGTCGCCGCGACGGCTGTCCCGTGCCGGACGATGCAACTGTGAGGAGAAAAAGACCATGGCAACCCGCAACCTCGAACAGGATGTCGATGCCCTGACCCGCACGATCTCGGAGCTGCGGTCGGAGATCGGCGCGCTGGCCGGCCGCGCCGGCGGCGCCGCCCAGGATGCCGGCCGGTGGGGCGCCCGCCGCGTCGGCCATGCGGCCGAGGCGGCGGCCGGCGAGATCCAGGGCCAGGTGGCCGAGCGGCCGCTGACCGCCCTCGGCCTGGCCTTCGCCGCCGGCCTGGCGATCGGCCGCTTCCTGGTCCGCTGACCGCCGCGGCGCCGTCGGAACTCCCGCCGGCGAGGCGCCGTTACCTGACCGGTCCGTCTCGGATCGGTGTCCCAACCCAGGAGGAAATCCATGGACAAGAATCGCATCAAGGGCGCCGTCGACCAGGCGGTCGGCAAGGGTAAGACGGTGGCCGGCAAGGTGACCGGCGACCGCAAGCTCCAGGCCGAGGGCCGGGCGCAGACCGGCGTGGGCAAGGTCGAGTCCGCCGTCGGCAAGGTCAAGGACGCCGTCCGCGACGTTCTCAAGAAGTGAGGAGCTGATCATGATCGCACGCATCGTTCTCATCGCCGGCCTGCTGGGCCTCGGCATGGCCGCCTGCGAGAACACGGTCCGCGGTGTCGGCCAGGACACCCAGAAGGCCGGCGAGAACATCGAGCAGTCGGTCCAGCCCAAGCCGCAGCCGCCGATGATGCCGTGACCGGCCGGCCCGGGCGGATGGCATGATCCGCCCGGGCGCGCGCGCCCCGAGTCCCGACCCGCAACTGAAGGACGCGCATGGACCTGCTCCGGATCATCGTCGCCATCCTGCTGCCGCCGCTGGGGGTGTTCCTGCAGGTCGGCTTCGACAAGCATTTCTGGCTCAACATCCTGCTGACGCTGCTCGGCTACATCCCCGGCATCGTTCATGCGGTCTGGGTGATCGCGAAGAAATAGGCGGCGCTGGAAACGCGCGGCCGGATCGGACAGGCTGGCGGTCCCATGGATCGGAGACCAGCGATGACTGCTATCAGGACCGCCCCCTATGGCTTCTGGAGGTCGCCGATCACCTCCGACCTGATCGTGGCGCAGTCGATCGGCCTGTCCGAGATGCGGCTCGACGGCGATTCGATCTGGTGGCTGGAAGGCCGGCCGCAGGAGGGCGGGCGCAGCGTGCTGATGCGGCGCGGCCCGGACGGCTCGGTCGTCGAGGTCAGCCCGCCGGCCGTGAATGTCCGCACCCGGGTGCATGAATATGGCGGCGGCGCCTGGACCGTCGCCGATGGCACCGTGTTCTTCGCCAACGACCGGCCCGGCCCCGCCGGCGCGCCGCCGGACCGCCGCCTCTACCGCCAGGCGCCGGGCGCCGCGCCCGTCCCGGTCACCGCCGCCACCGGCGAGGCCGGGGAGGAGTGGCGCTTCGCCGACGGGCTGGTCGATCCGCGCCGGCGGCTGTGGATCGGCGTCGGCGAGCGGCACCAGCGCGGCCAGGCCCATCCCGACAACATGATCGTCGCCGTGCCGCTGGAGGGCGAAGGCAGCATCCGCATCCTGGCGCAGGGCCATGACTTCTTCGCCTCCCCGCGGCTGTCGCCGGACGGCAGCCGCCTGGCCTGGTTGGTCTGGGACCATCCGAACATGCCCTGGGTCGAGACCACGTTGTTCGTCGCCGATCTCGACGCCGACGGTACCCCGGCCGGGCCGCCGCTGGCGTTGGCCGGCGGGTCGGGCGAATCGGTGTTCCAGCCGGAATGGTCGCCGGACGGGCAATGGCTGGTCTTCGCCGCCGACCGCTCCGGCTGGTGGAACCTGTATCGCTGCGACGGCCGCGGCGGCCCGGCCGAGGCGGTGCTGCCGATGGCGGCGGAGTTCGGCCAGCCGCAATGGGTGTTCGGCCTGTCGACCTATGCCTTCTCCGGCCCCGGGCGGCTGCTGTGCAGCTATATCGAGGGCGGGCTGGGCAAGCTGGCCCTGGTCGAGCTGATGACCGGCGCGCTGACGCCGATCGACCTGCCCTTCACCGACATCAGCTCGGTCCGCGCCGACGAGCGGGTGGCGGCGTTCCGCGCCGGCTCGCCGCGCGACCCCGCCCAGATCGTCCGGCTCGACCTCGCCACCGGGCGCTGGGAGGTGCTGAAGCGGTCGACCGGGATCGGCGAGGATCCGGCGCTGCGCGGCTTCTTCGCGCCGGCCCAGCCGGTCGAGTTCCCGACCGCGGGCGGCCGCACCGCCCATGGCCTGTACTACCCGCCGACCAGCCCGGACCATGCGGCGCCGGCGGGCGATGTGCCGCCGCTGGTGGTGAAGATCCATGGCGGCCCGACCTCGGCGGCGTCCTCGACGCTCAATCTCGGCATCCAGTACTGGACCAGCCGCGGCATCGCCGTGCTCGACGTCAACTATGGCGGCAGCACCGGCTACGGCCGGGCCTATCGCGACCGGCTGAACCTGGCCTGGGGCGTGGTCGACGTGCAGGACGCTGTGGCCGGGGCGAAACACCTGGCGGCGCAGGGCCTGGCCGATGCCGCCCGGTCGGTGATCACGGGCGGCAGCGCCGGCGGCTACACCGCGCTGGCGGCGCTGGCCTTCGACTCGTATTTCGCCGGCGGTGCCAGCCATTTCGGGGTCAGCGACGCGGCGGCCCTGGCGCGCGACACGCACAAGTTCGAGTCGCGCTATCTCGACTGGCTGATCGGCCCGTATCCGGCGGAGGCCGAGCGCTACCGCGAGCGGTCGCCGCTGTTCCATGCCGACAAGCTGTCGAAGCCGGTGATCTTCTTCCAGGGCGACGAGGACGAGGTGGTGCCGCCGAACCAGACCGAGGCGATGGTCGACGCGCTGCGGGCCAAGGGCCAGCCGGTCGGCTACGTCCTGTTCGCCGGCGAGCAGCACGGCTTCCGCAAGGCCGCCAACATCCAGCGCGCGCTGGACGGCGAGCTGGCGTTCTACGCCGTGGAGATCTTCAAGACCGGACTGGCGTTCTGAGGGCACCCGGAGTGCGCAGCGGTTGCTGCGGAGGCAGCATCCGCCATCGGAGACAGATCATGCCGCCGCCGAGACTTGCCAGGGATGCGGGGCGCCAGGCCTTCGGGGCCGACCCGGCCAATTATCACGGCGCCCGTCCCGACTACCCGGAATGGGTCTATCGGACGCTCCGGTCCCGCTGCGCCCTCGGTCCCGGGACTGCGACCTTCGAGATCGGCGCCGGGACGGGCAAGGCGACCCGCCGGCTGCTGGAGTCCGGCGCCGATCCGCTGGTCGCCGTCGAGCCGGACCCCCGGCTCGCCGAATTCCTGCGGACGGCCCATCCGGACCCGGCCCTGACGGTGCTGGTGTCCGCCTTCGAGGACGCGGCGTTGGCAGAGGCGGCCTTCGACCTCGGCGTCTGCGGCACCGCCTTCCATTGGCTCGACGAAGAGGCCGCGCTGGCCAGGATCGCGCGCCTGCTTCGCCCCGGTGGCTGGTGGGCGGCGTTCTGGAACGTGTTCGGTGACGACAGCCGGCCCGACCCGTTCCACCTCGCGACCCTGGAGCTCCTGGAGGGCCCGTCCACCCCCGCGGCCGGCGAGCGGGGCATCCCGTTCGGCCTGGACACCGAGGCCCGCCTGGCGGCGCTGCAGCGGACCGGCGCGTTCGACATCGTCGATACGGCTGCGCGCGCATGGTCCCTGGTGCTGGATGAGGACCAGATTGCGGCGCTCTACGCGACCTATTCGACCGTCAGCCTCCGCCCCGATCGCGAGGCGGTGCTGGCCGAGCTGCGCCGCATCGCGCGCGACAGCTTCGGCGGCCGGGTCATCCGCAACATGACGACCAGCCTGTATATTGCCCGCCGGGCGGCATGATGGTCCATATGCTGTAGAGTGCCGATGGCATGGGAGGGTTATCCACGAGGATGCCCATGAGGAATCAGGTTGCCGATCTCGCCAGACTTGGGCCGATGCCTGCTTCCCGCGCCGTCGGAGAAGACGAGGTCGCAGAGTATCAGCGGCTTCTTGAGGGGATACGGCCGCCGGTTTCCGATGAAGAGGCAACTGTGCTTTGCCGGCTGTTTGGCGATGATGACTTCTTTGGCTTGGCATGGGCCCTGCTGCATCTCATCGAGTCGGCACCGGGCTGGCCAATTCCCGGATGCCTGTTGCATTCGGACAATGAGTGGATCCAAACCCTGAGACAGAGGCTTCTCAACAGCATCGTCCCATTGGATAAGCCGAACTGAACGTCGACCAGCGGAGGTCCCATGCATCGTCCCGGGCGGATCGCCACCAGCCCCTCGGCGCGCCGGGCCGTCGCCTCGGCCTTTGCCGATGCCGACGTCGCCCGATGCTACGCCGCCCGGCCGCCCTATGCGCCGGAGCTTTACGAATTTCTGCTCGGGCTGGTGGCGGGGCGCGGCCGGGCGCTGGATCTGGGCTGCGGGCCGGGCAAGGTCGCCATCGTCCTGGCCGATCACTTCGCCGAGGTGGTGGCGCTCGACCCGTCCGCGGCGATGATCGAAGCCGGCCGGGCGGCCGATGCCGGCCGGCATGGCGGCATCGCCTGGACCTGCGACACGGCCGAGGCCTATCGGACCGATCGCGGCTTCGACCTGGTCACGGCCGGCACCTCGATCCACTGGCTCGACCACGACGCGGTGTTCCCGAAGCTGGCGGGCTGGACCGGGACCCTGGCGGTGATCGCCGGCGACGAGCCGGCCGCCGCCCCCTGCGGCGACGAAGCATGGACGGCGTTCCTGGCGCGGTGGCTCGCCCGGGTCGGCGGCCGCTACGATCCGGCGGGCGCCGCGGCGGAGGCCGGGCGCCATGAGGCGTGGATGGACATCGCCGGCCAGAGGGACTTTCCGTTCACGGTCCGGCAGAGCCTCGCCGAGTTCATCCGCGGCCAGCATTCGCGCGCGACCTGGAGCCGAGTCGTGATGGGCGAGGCCCTAGCCGCCGAATTCGACCGCGAGCTCGAGGCGCTGATGCGGCCCCTCGCGACCGACGGGCAGCTGGTGCTCGACATGGTCTCGACCCTGACCTGGGGCGCGCCGCGCCGGGAGCTGCGTCCGGGGGCAGGGGGTTAGGCGCGGAGTACCCGCCGCACCACCGGCTCCAGCACCGCGTCGACGGCCGTGGGGTCCCAGACGAGGGCAGCGCGAACTCGCCCTTGTCTGTCGACCCGCCGGACCGCCATGCTGGCTGCTCCACTCTCGGAGCGCCGATCGTGTTTGCGTCGCCATTCATGGTCGGTCTCGGCCACCGTCTCCGGAGGATGGCCAAACGATCTGGGAACGTTGCTGGCCGGGACGGCTACAGGGTCTTCACCGATCTGTTCGACGAATGGGTAGACGCAAGGGATCTGGAACGGCTCATGCCGCAGCTGGACCCCGAGGACGCTGCTGCCTATCGGCGGGCCTGTGACATCTTCGAGCGTGGCCTGACGGACTGGAAGCTGGCCATGCAGATGGCGGCGTTGGACGCGAGTTCGCAGATCCGCCGGGCGCACCCGGTCGGGCAGCCGCGGCCCACGGTCGTCGCCCTGCTGATCGATCATTCCGGATCGATGAAGGGCAGGAAGATCTTGCTGGCCGCCGCGGCAGCGGAAATTGCGATCGACTTCCTGCTCCCACTCGGCGTGGCGGTCGAGATCCTCGGCTTCACCACGGTCGGATGGCAAGGCGGACAGTCGCGGCAAGCCTGGATCGCTGCGGGGCGTCCTGCCGCACCCGGACGGCTCTGCGACCTTCGCCATATCGTCTACGGCGAGGCGACCGGCCGTCTTCACGGCAGCCTGTGGCCCATGTTCCGTCCTGATCTGCTGCGCGAGAATGTCGACGGCGAAGCGCTGGAATGGGCAGCATCGAGGCTTCGCGAGCGGTCGGAACCCCGCAAGATCGTGATCGTGGTCTCGGACGGGGCGCCAGCAGACGATTCTACGCTGGCGGAGAATGGCACCGACTACCTCAGCCGGCATTTGCACGAGGTGGTCCCGCGGCTCAGGGCTTCTGGGAAGATCGAGGTGGCTGCAGTGGGCATCGGCGACCACGTCGATCACATCTATGGAACGTCACCAGCCATCGAAAGTCCGGATGACCTCGGCAAGGCCCTGATCCAGCTTCTGCAGCGCCTGCTCACGGGCGATCCGCGGACAGATCCGGGTGGCAATTCCTGAGACTTGCCGCGGCTACGGCCCGACCTGCCGCACCACCGGCTCCAGCACCGCGTCGACGGCGGCGGGGTCGTCCCAGGCGAGGTCGACGCGCAGGGCCTCGACCATCGGCCGGGCCTCGGGCGGCAGGCGGACCAGGTCCTTCTCCGTCGTCACCGGCACGGCCCCGCGCTCCTGCGCCGTCTCGACCAGGCGCATCACCTCGTCCGGCGTGTAGGCGTGGTGGTCGGGGAAGGGAACGGCGCCGACGATCTCCGCCCCCAGCTCCGCCAGGGTGGCGAAGAATTTCTCCGGCCGGCCGATGCCGGCGAAGGCCAGGACCTTGCGGCCGCGCAGCCGGGCGGCATCTTCGGGTGAGGGGACCAGCCGGGCAGCCAGAGCAGGCAGGCCGTGGCGGGCGGCCAGGGCGCCGATGCCGGCGCGGTCCGGGCCCATGGTCACCAGGGCGTCGGCCCGGGCGAGCCCGTGCGCCGGCCGCTCGCGCAGCGGGCCGGCGGGCAGGATCCGGCCGTTGCCGAAGCCCATGCCGTCGACCACCAGCAGGGACAGATCCTTGGCCAGGCTCGGATTCTGGAAGCCGTCATCCATCAGGATCAGCTGGGCCCCGGCGGAAGCGGCGGCGCGGGCCCCGGCCGGGCGGTCGCGCGACACCCAGGCGGGGGCGGCCCGGGCCAGCAGCAGCGGCTCGTCGCCGACTTCGGTCGCTTTGTGCCGCTCGGGGTCGACCCGCACCGGGCCGGCCAGCGAGCCGCCATGGCCGCGGCTGAGGACATGCACGGCGATGCCGATCTCGGCCAGGCGGCGGGCGAGGGCCAGCGCCACCGGGGTCTTGCCGGCGCCGCCCGCCACCAGATTGCCGACGCAGATCACCGGCACCGGCGCGCGCTGCGGCTTGATGAGCGCCCGGCGCAGGCGCGAGGCGAGGTCGTAGAGCGCGCCGGCCGGGGCCAGCAGCCGGGCCGCCGGCGTCGCCTCCGGGCGATACCAGAAGCCGGGGGTCTTCATCGCCAGAGTCGCCTGGGGATGTTGTCTTGCCTCTCCCGCCTGGCGGGAGAGGTCGGGCTCGCGTAGCGAGACCGGGTGAGGGCGGGCCCCGGCCTCGACAAAATCCCCTCACCCGGAGCCGCTTCGCGTCTCCGACCTCTCCCGCTTGCGGGAGAGG
>NZ_JBQJIK010000099.1:0-26392 GCF_052078665.1 Inquilinus sp. CA228
CGAAGGCCAGCGTGCCGGAGCGGTAGAAGGCGTCGAACAGCGCCAGGCCCTGGCTTCCGGTCGCCGCCGCCAGCACGGGCGTGGCCAGGAAGATCGCCGCGAACAGCGCCAGGGCGACGGCGCCGCCCCGGCGCGACACCGGCAGGCTCAGACGCCCGGCCGGGGCGGGACTGCCGTCGCGGCAGAGCCGAAGCCCGGCGACCGCGCCCAGCGCGATCGCGCCGATCTGGCCGAGCGATCCCTCGGCGAACACCGCGACCGCCACGGCCGCCAATGCGATCGCCGCACGCTCGCGGTCGGGCGTCAGGGTCCGCGCCATGCCCCAGACCGCCTGGGCGACGACGGCGACCGCGACCAGCTTCAGCCCATGCAGCACGCCCTCGGCGACCGGGCCGGCGAGGGCGCCGGCGCCGAGCGCGAGCAGGCAAAGCAGGGCGGCCGAGGGCAGGGTGAAGCCGCACCAGGCGGCGAGCCCGCCGAGCAGCCCTCCGCCGCGCAGCAGGCCGAGGGCGAAGCCGACCTGGCTCGAGGCCGGCCCGGGCAGGAATTGGCACAGGGCGACGAGATCGGCATAGCCGGCCTCGTCGATCCATTTCCGCCGCGCCACCAGCTCGTCGCGGAAATAGCCGAGATGGGCGATCGGCCCGCCGAAAGAGGTCAGGCCGAGCTTGAGGAAGACCCAGGCCACCTCGGCCGGCGAGGCCCGGCCTGGCGGCGCGGCCGTCTCGGCGTCGTCAATGGTCATCGCGGCGGCTCGCAGCTCCGGGCGGGCCCTCTCGATAGGCGAGTCCCGCCGAGACCGTCAACCGCGGACGCTGCCCGCCTCTTCCGCGGCGGTGCCGCTGTAGGTCGCTCCCGGCTGGGTCGGCCGCCTCGCCTGGCCCTGCGGCTTGGCCTTCCGGGCCTCGGCCAGGGCGGTCTCGAGCTGCCGCCGCGCCCCGGCATGCGCGGGCTCCAGCTCGACCGCCCGGCCCTGCGCCAGGGCCGCCTCGTCCCAGCGCTTCTGGGCGGCGAGCAGGTTGCCGAGATGGCGGTGCAGCGCCGCCTCCTCGGGCGCCAGCTTGATCGCCTTGCGCGCGGTCGAGACCGCCTTGTCCGCCTGGTCGAGAGCGGCGAAGGCGGCGCTGAGCTGTCGCAGCGCGCCGGCGTGGTCGGGGTCGAGTTCGATCGCCCGGCGCAGCTCGACCACCGCGTCCTTCCAGCGCTTCCAGCCGGCCAGGAGGTTGGCGAGGTGGCGGACCAGCGCGGCTTCGCCGGGCGAGAGCTCGATCGCCCGGCGCGCCGCCGCCTCCGCCGCCTCCGGCCGGTCGAGCGCGGCCAGGGCGGTGCTCAGCTGGCGCTGGGCACCGGCATGCGACGGCTCCAGCGCGATCGCCGTTTCCAGTGCCGCGACCGCCTCGGCCCAGCGCTTGTCGGAGATCAGGAGCGCGGCCAGGCTGCGGTGCAGGTGCGGCCCCGCCGGATCATGCGCCAGGGCTCGCCGGCAGGCGGCGATCGCCTGCGGCAGCCGGCCCAGCTGCGACAGCACGGTGCCGTGCAGGTGATGCAGCCGGGAATGGTCCTCGCCCCGGGCAGCGGCCTCGGCGATCAGGCGCTCCGCCGCCTCGGCCTGGCCGGCGCTGATCAGGAAGCCGGCGCGTGCGGTTGTGGCATTGGCGCTGCCGGCGAACAGCCGTCCGATCTCCTCGGCCGTCGCCGCCGCCTCCGCGGCATGGCCGCAGCGCAGCAGGATGCCGGCGACCCAGGAATAGAGCCCGACCAGGTCGCGCTCGCGGTCGAAGGCGGTGCGGATGGTGTTGGGCGGATGGCCCAGCAGCTCCCGCGCCACCGCCGCCGCCCTGGCCTGCTCGGCCTCGGCCTGCTCGGGCTGGCGCAGATCGGTCAGGATCTCGGCCAGCAGCAGATGCAGGTCGGGGTCGAGGCGGCTGTTGCGGATGGCCTGGCGCACGGCGTTCAGGGCGTCGTCGAGGCGACCCCTGGCACGCAGAATCCGCCCCAGTTGCTCCCACATCGACGACCGGGTCGACGCCCGCAGCAGCAGCTTGCGCTTCAGCTTCTGCACCAGCTCCGGCGGGGTCGGATCGCGATCGTGGTCCGGCTCTTCCTCGAACAGGCGCATCGCCGTCCGTTCCGCCTCCTCCGCTTCGGCCAGGCGGCGGTCGGCCAGCAGGCAGCGCGCCAGGCTGTGATGGAAGTCGGCGCGCTGCGGATCCAGCGCCAGCGCCCGGCGCCAGTACGGCACCGCCTCCGGCGCCCGGCTGGTCGTCATCAGCATGGTGGCGGCCAGGGCCTGGGCCTCGGCCAGATCGGCCGGGGCGCGGGCGATCCACTCGCGGGCCAGGGTCCGGCCCTCGCCGTAGCGGCCATGGCCCCAGAACAGCTTGAACAGCAGCTCCGCCGCGTCGATCGACTCCGGGTCGAGCGCCAGCGCGCGGCGCAGGCTGGCGACGGCGTCGTCGATCGCGCCGGTGTGCTGGGCCGACCGGCCCAGCTGGACATGGTACAGCGGGTCGGCCTCGCGCAGACGCTGCGCCCCCCGCTCCAGCCCGGCGGCCTCGTCCTCGCCGCCCCCCACGCGCAGCAGCTTGCCGAGATGGAGGAGCGTCGCCGGATGGCCGGGCAGCAGCTCTGCCGCCCGGCGGGCCTCTGCGACCGCCTCCTCGGTCCGGCCGCCGCGGGCCAGGGCCTCGCTGCGCACCCGGTGCTGATAGGCCGTGACCTCGGCCGCCCGGGCCGGAGCCTCGACCGGCGGCTCATCCTCCCCGTCGGGGAAGACCCGGGCCAGCGTCCGGCGCAGATCCTCGTCGATCTCCAGCCCCGCGCCGTCGCCGTGGAACAGCTCGGTCCGCTTGGCGTCGGTCAGGTTCGAGTCGACGTCCCAGCTGGTGTTGATCGGCTTGAAGTGGCGCAGGCCGACCTTGAAGCCGGCTTCGTCCGGGACCATGCCGATGACGTTGTGGATCGCCCATTGCACGTCCTCGGGCGACTTGGCCGGGACCACCGCCCATTTCTCGGTGCAGGCATCCAGGCGGCCCGCCTTCTTGTGGAAGAAGTGCCTGTGCCGGCGCTGCCGCGGCAACTCCTCGGCCGCGTAATTGTGGATCCACCAGCCGTCGAAGCGGATCAAGCCGGTGTCCGACTGCTCGGCGATCTCGAACACGCTCTGCCCGTCGCGGGTGACGGCCAGCTCGTCGATGTCGGCGTTGACGACGCTGGCGGCCTTCCGGAAATAGCGCAGCCGCGCATGCTCGAAGGCGGCGGCCTGGCCATAGAAGGAATCCCAGATGCTGTAGGACAGCGGCCGGCGGCCGTCGAACACGCCCCATTTGTACGGCCAGGGGATGGTCAGCACCTCGATCGACGGGTCGATCGACCGCAGCGCATCGTCAAGCTCGCGCACGTCGTAGGCGGTGGAGTTGTTGTCGTAGAGGACGACGCCGTTGCAGCCATGGCCGCGGGCGTAGTAGCGCACCCAGTCCCGGATCCAGGCGATGTCGTTGTCCTGGCTCATCGCATAGAGGCAGCGCCGGCCGGCGAAGAGCTCGCTCAGATTGGGCTGCGGCGCCAGGAAGGCGCGGCCGAGGCTGGTGTCGGCGATCAGCCCGGTGGTGCCGGGCGGCACCGCGACGGTGACCAGGTCGACCCAGCGCTTGTGCCGCACCTGGAAGGCGCAAGGCTGCATCGAGGGCAGGGCGGTGAACCGGAAGTCCAGCTCGGTCTCCAGATTCAAGAGCGGCGGTCCGACCAGGCGGATGGCTTCGCCCGACGCGTCCCAGAACACGTCGCAGAACAGGGTGGTGAAGTCGAAATCATCCTCGTAGCTGGCATGCCGCAGGGTGGGCGGCCGCGGCGGCATGCGGATCGGGTCGTGGCTGAAATCCAGGATCCAGGGGGTCAGCGCCGACAGCCTGCGGGGCGAGCTTTCGCGGCGGAGGATCGGCTGGTCCTCCGCGTCGCCCGTCGGCTGCGGCGCCTCGGCCGCGTAGGCGTGGATCAGGCGGCGCAGGCCGTCCTCGACCGGGATCTCCGCCCGCCAGCCCAGCAGCGCTTCTGCCCGTGCCGGATCGCCCTGGAAATGCGCCACGTCGAAGGTGCGGGGCGGTGCCGTGCGGATCTCGACCGGGGCCAGCGCGGCGGCCCGGGCCATCTCGGCCAGCTCGCCCAGCGACACGGCACGGCCGCCGACGAAATGGATCGGCGGCAGCGCCCGGTGGCCGTCCTTCAGGCACTGCACCAGCAGGGCCAGCCCGCGGCCGACATCCTCGACATGGGTGAAGTCGAAGGTGTTCTCGGCGCCCTCGATCGAGATCGTGCCGCCGGTCGCGGCCGCCCGGGCGAAGGCCGGAACCACCCGGTCGCGATGGTCGGCGATCGAGCCGAAGACGTTGGAGAAGCGGACGATCGCGGTGGCCAGCCCGGCCTCGCGGGCGCGGTCGACCGCCGCCTCGGCGGCCACCTTGGACCGGCCGTAGATGTTGACGGGCTCGAGCGGCGCGTCCTCCGGCACCGGCAGCGTCGCCGAATCGCCATAGACCTCGCGGCTGCTGGCATGGACCACCCAGGGCCGGCGGTCGGCCGGCTGCTCCAGCGCGACCCGCAGCACCGTCTCGGTGCCGTTGACGTTAACGTCCCGGCACAGCTCCGGGTTGCGCTCGCCGGCGATGACGCGGGAGACGGCGGCGAGGGAGAGGACGCCGTCGCAGCCGGCCATGGCCCGCCGCAGCTGGTCCAGGTCCCGGATGTCGCCATGGCCGGGCGTTCCCGGCTCATCGGCGATGTCGAAGGGGATCGGCTGGTGCCCGGCTCCTGCCAGGCATCGCATCATTTCCGTGCCGATCAGCCCGCGCGAGCCCGTGATGAGGATTCTCATGAAGGTCGGCGTTCCCATGCTCGAAGGTCGCAAGACCGCGCTCGCGCCCTCAGGTTCCACGCATCCGGACGAACTCTCGGCAATGAAACCTTGGTGTCACCCGATGGGCGGTCGCTAGAGCAATCGCCTTGTCACGAAACCTTGATTTCGCCAGAGTTTCGGCCGGAGGCTTTCAGGTTTAGAATTCAATCTTCCAGAGTGCGTGGTGTCAATAAAGTTTTTGTAAGATTTTATGAGATGATTTTCTCAAAAGATAATCTTGAAATCTTCGCGCCTGGAGGCCGCCGGCAACAATGCAGGAACGGCAGGCTCTGGGAGAGGGCATGGCAAGCTGGACGACGACAGGCCTCGACGGGACGGTCGTCGATCTCAAACGAAAGGGCCGGCCACGCGTCACGTGGCCGGCCCTCCGGGGATCCTTGCTGCGGCTTAGGGTCTACGAGACCCTGCCGCGAAACTGTCCGAAGCCTGCTACTTCGCCGGCGCCTTCGCTGCGACCTGGGTCTGTTGATCGGCCGCGTAGGCGTGGATCAGGCGGCGCAGGCCGTCCTCGACCGAGATCTCGGTGCGCCAGCCCAGCAGCTCCTCCGCCCGCGCCGGATCGCCGCGGAAATGCGCCACGTCGAAGTTGCGGGGCGGTGCCGTGCGGATCTCGACCGGGATCAGCGCGGCCGCCTGGGCCATCTCGGCCAGCTCGCCCAGCGACACGGCGCGGCCGCCGACATAGTGGATCGGCGGCAGCGTCCGGTGGCCGTCCTTCAGGCGCTCCACCAGCAGGGAGAGGCCGCGGCCGACATCATCGACATGGGTGAAGTCGAAGGTGTTCTCGGCGCCTTCGATCGAGATCGTGCCGCCGGTCGCGGCCGCCCGGGCGAAGGCCGGCACCACCCGGTCGCGATGGTCGGCGGTCGAGCCGAAGACGTTGGAGAAGCGGACGATCACCGTGGCCAGCCCGGCCTCGCGGGCGCGGCCCACCGCGGCCTCGGCCTCGGCCTTGGACCGGCCGTAGATGTTGACCGGCTCGAGCGGCGCGTCCTCCGGCACCGGCAGCGTCGCCGGGTCGCCATAGACCTCGCGGCTGCTGGCATAGACCACCCAGGGCCGGCGGCCGGCCGGCTGCTCCAGCGCGACCTGCAGCACCGCCTCGGTGCCGTTCACATTGATGTCCCAGCACAGCTCCGGGTTGCGCTCGCCGGTGATGACGCGGGAGACGGCGGCGAGGGAGACGACGCCGTCGCAGCCGGCCATGGCCCGCCGCAGCTGATCGACGTTCCGGATGTCGCCATGGCTGGGCGTCCCGGCCTCATAGGCGCTGTCGAAAGCGACCGGCTGGTGCCCGGCCTCGGCAAAGCGCCGCATGATCTCGGTGCCGATCAGCCCACGCGAGCCCGTGACAAGGATTCTCATAAGGGATTTCTCTCAAACCGTTGTCCGATACGATGCCGGCGAATGAGTGCCGACCGGGTCTTGGTCAGGCTGTTCCGACCCTGGCTTCTGCTCTGTGCGTTGCCCAGTTTACGCGGCCAAAGAGCAGAACTCTACTTCCGTGAATCACATCCTCCTCCTTCATCAATGGGCGCGAGAAATCCTGGTTACTGAGATTTCGCGCGCCACGCCCCCAAGTCCGATAGTGAAGTCTCGATACAGTTCGCCAAGTGAGCGGCGGACAACCTGTCCGTTTCGAAAGAAATTCCTCCGAGGTTGGATTTCAAGCTTTCTGTGCTTGGAGTGTCAAACGATTTTTGTGAGTTTTGTAGGCTTTTTTGAGGCGAAAGAAGGCCTTGCACGAGGCGAAGCCGGGTGCAGCCGTGAAAGGCGCGATGCCGCCTCCGTTACCCGACAGCCTCCTCGACGGTCTGCTCGATCGCGCCGAAGATCGAATGGCCCTGCGCGTCCTTCATCTCGATCCGCACGGTGTCGCCGAAGCGCAGGAACGAGGTCTTGGACGCGCCGGACAGGATGGTCTCGACCATGCGCAGCTCGGCCAGGCAGGAATAGCCGTGGCCGCCCTGGGTGATCGGCTTGCCCGGCCCGCCATCGGCGTCGCGGTTCGACACGGTGCCGGAGCCGATGATGGTGCCGGCGCCGAGCGGCCGGGTCTGGGCCGCATGGGCGACCAGGGTCGGGAAGTCGAAGGTCATGTCGATCCCGGCGTCGGCCCGGCCGAAGGGGGCGCCGTTCAGCTCGACCAGCAGCGGCCGGTGCAGCTTGCCGCCCTGCCAGGCCTCGCCCAGCTCGTCCGGCGTCACCGCCACCGGCGAGAAGGTCGAGGACGGCTTGGACTGGAAGAAGCCGAAGCCCTTGGCCAGCTCGGCCGGGATCAGGTTGCGCAGGGACACGTCGTTGACCAGCATGACCAGCCGGATGGCCTTGCCCGCGGCCTCGGCCGTCACGCCCATCGGCAGGTCGCCGGTGACGACCGCGACCTCGCCCTCCAGGTCGATGCCCCAGGCCTCGCTCTCCATCCGGATCGGGTCGCGCGGGGCCAGGAAGGTGTCGGATCCGCCCTGGTACATCAGCGGCTCGGTCCAGAAGCTCTCGGGCATCTCGGCGCCGCGGGCCTGCCGCACCAGCGCGACATGGTTCACATAGGCCGAGCCGTCGGCCCATTGATAGGCGCGGGGCAGGGGCGACAGGGCCTGGTGCTCGCGGAACCGGTCGCTCGGCACGGCGCCGAGCTCGAGGTCATGCGCCAGCGCCTCCAGCCGCGGCCGCAGCAGGTCCCAGTCGTCCAGGGCGCGCTGCAGCGTCGGGGCGATGCCCCCGGCCACGGTGTAGCGGGTCAGGTCGCGTGAGACGACGACGAGGCGCCCGTCGCGCGACCCGTCCCTCTGGCTGGCGAGCTTCATCGGCCGGTGTCCTCCCGTTTGTCGAAGTGCTTCTCCAGCCCGCTCCAGCAGGCCGGATAGTCATCCTGCAACGTCGGCAGCTCCGCTGCATAGCGTGTCAGCTGCTGCGGGAAGCGGGTCTCGAACATGAAGGCCATGGTGCCGGTCAGCTTCACCGGCTTCAGCTCGACGGTCGAGGCCTTGGCGAAGGCGTCGGTGTCGGGCCCGTGCGGCAGCATGCAGTTGTGCAGGCTGATGCCGCCCGGCAGGAAGCCCTCCTCCTTGGCGTCGTAGCGGCCGTAGATCAGGCCCATGAACTCCGACATGATGTTCATGTGGTACCAGGGCGGCCGGAACGAATGCTCGGCCACCAGCCAGCGCTCCGGGAAGATCACGAAGTCGACATTGGCCGTGCCCGCCTCACCGGAGGGGGCGGTCAGTACCGTGAAGATCGACGGATCCGGGTGGTCGAAGCCGATCGCGCCGACCGGCGAAAAGGTCCGCAGATCATATTTGTAGGGCGCGTAGTTGCCATGCCAGGCGACGACGTCGAGCGGCGAGTGGCCGATCGTCGTCTGGTGGAAGCCGCCGCACCATTTCACCACCACGCGGTGCGGCGTGTCCTTCTCCTCGAAGGCGGCGACCGGGGTCTTGAAGTCGCGCGGGTTGGCCAGGCAGTTGGCGCCGATCGGGCCGCGGTCCGGCAGGGTGAACTTGGCGCCGTAATTCTCGCAGACATAGCCGCGCGCCGGGCCGTCGACCAGCTCGACCTTGACCTTGGTGCCGCGCGGGATCACCGCGATCTCGGCCGGGCCGATCTGCATGATCCCAAGCTCGGTGACCAGGCGCAGCGACCCCTGCTGCGGCACGATCAAGAGCTCGCCATCGGCGTTGATGAACACCTCGTCGACCATCGATTCGGTGGCCAGGTAGACATGCGCCGCCATGCCGGCCTGGGTGAACACGTCGCCGGCCGTGGTCATGGTGCGCATTCCGGTCAGGAATGTGAGCTTCTCGTCCGGGATCGGCGTCGGGTCCCAGCGCAGCTGACCCAGCGGCAGGCCATGGCGGACGACATGCGGCGCCGTCTTCCAATGCGGCAGCTCGATCTCACCAAAACGACCGACATGCTTCACCGAGGGCCGCAGCCGGTACAGCCAGGACCGTTCATTGGTGCCGCGCGGCGCGGTGAAGGGCGAGCCGGAAAGCTGCTCGGCATACAGCCCGTAGGCGCAGCGCTGCGGCGAGTTCTGGCCCTGGGGCAGGGCGCCGTCCAGGGCCTCGGTCTCAAAATCATTGCCGAATCCCGGCATGTAGCGGAGCGTCATCGCATCCTCCCGGCCTCGTCATTCCGTCCTGCCTGGATGGTCGTTTCATTTGAAACGAATTTCAATGCCAAACTGTCAGCGCGGGCGGTCCGGCCGCGGCGTCTCGATCCCCGGGATGCCGCCGATCCGCTCGGCCAGGAAGTCGACCAGCAGCCGGACCCGGGCGATGCCCGCGCGCTCCGGCACGATCAGCAGGCTCAGGGGGACGGGCGGCGGCTCGTAGCCCGGCAGGATCACCTCCAGCCGGCCGGCCGCCAGCAGGTCGTCGACCAGCCAGCGATGGGCGGGGGCGATACCGCGCCCGGCGGCCAGGGCCTCGCGCGCGGCGAGCCCGTGATCGACCCGGAACCGCCCACCGAACGGCACCGCATGGCGCTCACCGCCCGGCCCCTCCAGGATCAGCATGTCGCTGCCCGCGATGTTCGTCATCCGGACGCCCTCATGCCCGGCCAGGTCCTGCGGCACGGCCGGCCGGCCCCATGCCGCCAGATAGTCCGGCGCCGCCACCAGCAGGCGCCGCGACCGGCCGAGCGCGCGCAGCTTCATCGAGCTGTCGGTCAGCGGCCCCAGGCGCAGCGCGATGTCGACGCCCTCCCGCACCAGGTCGACGCGCTCGTCGGTCAGGCTGAGGTCGACCCCGATGTCGGGATAGCGGTCCTGGAAGGTGAAGATCAGCCGGCTGACCTGCAGCACTCCGAAGGCGGCGGTGCAGGAGATCCGGATCGTGCCGGCCGGCGCCCCGCGCGTGGCCCGCGCCTCGTCCCCGGCCTGCTCGACCAGGCGCAGGATCTGGACGCAGTCGGCGTAGTAGCGGCTGCCCTCGTCGGTCATGGTCACGCGCCGGGTGGTGCGGCTGAGCAGCGGCACGCCGACCGCTTCCTCCAGTTCCCGCAGGTGCCGGGTGACGGTCGACTGGCCGACCCCGAGCTCGCGCGCCACCGCCGACAGGCTGCCGCGCTCGGCGACGCGGATGAAGCTGCGCATGCGCTCGAGCGTGACGTCCGGCCTATCCATTTATCGGCACAATCCTATCCATTCCCGACATATAGCGGATCAGCCGAGGGCTGGCCACCTGAGGGGTCGGTTTCCTTGGAAGGATCGCTGACCATGAAGGTGCTGCTTGTCTTCGCCCATCCCGAGCCGCGCTCGCTCAACGGCGCGCTGCGCGACGTCGCTGTGCGCGAGCTCGAGGCCCAGGGCCATGAGGTGCGGGTGTCGGATCTCTACGCCGATGGCTGGACATCCGAGGTCGACCGGGCCGACTTCCCCACGCTGGCGCCGGCGGCTCGGCTGAAGGTGGCCGGCGCCTCCGCCGAAGCCTTCGCCGCCGACGCGATGACCGAGGACATCAGGGCCGAGCAGGAGAAGCTGCTCTGGGCCGACATGCTGATCCTGCAGTTCCCGCTGTGGTGGTACAGCATGCCGGCGATCCTCAAGGGCTGGGTCGACCGGGTCTATGCCTACGGCTTCGCCTATGGCGTCGGCGAGCACAGCGACAAGTATTGGGGCGACCGCTTCGGCGAAGGAACCCTCGCCGGCAAGCGCGCCATGCTGATCGTGACCACCGGCGGCTGGGAGGAGCACTACGCCCCGCGCGGGGTCAACGGGCCGATCGACGACCTACTGTTCCCGATCAACCACGGCATTCTCTACTACCCGGGCTACGACGTGCTGCCGTCCTTCGTGGCCTACCGGGTCGACCGTCTCGACGACGCCGGATTCGAGGCCGTGGCCGAGCGGCTGCGCCAGCGGATGCGGACGGTCGCCACCACCCCGCCGATCCCCTACCGGCGGCAGAATGGCGGCGACTACCTGATCCCGAGCCTGCAGCTCCGTCCCGGCCTGGGCGATCCGGCTGCGGCCGGCTTCGCCCTCCACCTCGACGGCGCCGGCAAGGCCGACCGGGCTTCGGCAGCCTAGCCGTCGTTGACGGCGAGGCGGCGGAGCGGGGTGGGGGCGTGCAGGTCGGGCGGAACGCCGCGTCGGCGCTTGGCCGCCAGCAGCGATTCCGCGATCTCCTGCGACCGCACCGCCAGCACCGAGAGCAGCGTGTCGCTGAGCCCGTGCGAGGTCTCGGACTGGCCTTGCAGGTGGATCTGCGGCCGGAACTCCGGCCGGGTGCGCAGGCGGTAGTCGCGGTCGACCGCGAAATCCTCGATCCAGGGGGCCAGCGCCGATAGCAGCCGGCGCCCGCCGTCGCGCTCATAGCCGGTGGCCAGCACCACCGCGTCGTAACCGCGCCGCGCCGCGGTGCCGGCGAAGCCGTCGCGCACCGTCAGCTCGACCGTCTCCAGACCCGCCTCGGCCTCGATCACCTCGCAGCGCCCGCACAGCGCCAGCCGTGGCGGCCCTTGCACCTTCTGCTGGTACAGGATGTCAAAGATCCGCTCGATCAGGTCGGCGTCGACCACCGCGTAGTTGGTGTTGCGGAACTCGCGGATGATGGCGTCGCGCTGCGCCTCCCCCTGGCCGAAGACATAGTCGGTGAAGCCGGGGTTGAAGATCTCGTTGACGAAGGGGGTGTTGTCCGACGGCTTCAGCGCATGGCCGCGGAAGATCAGGTCGATGCCAAGCTGCGGGAAGCGGCCATGCAGGTCGAGCGTGATCTCCGCCGCGCTCTGGCCGCCGCCGATCACCGCCACCCGGGCGGAGGGGCGGCGCGCCAGGCCCAGCCCGTGGATGCGGTCGAGATAGAAGGAGGAATGGACGACCCGCGATTCGCCGCGGAGCGTGGCGAAGGCCGCCGGGATGCGCGGGCTGCCGCCGGTGGCGACGACCAGGTTGTGCGCCCGCCGCACGGTCTCGCCGCCCGACGCGGTGCGGGACCGCACGCGCAGCCCGGTGACGACGCCCTGCGCCGTCTCCGGCTCGACCGCCGTCACCTCCTCGCCATAGCTGCAATGCTCGGCGAAGCGGGCCGCGACCCAGCCGAGATAGTCGTTGAACTCGATCCGGCTGGGGAAGAAGGTCTTGCGGTTGATGAAGGCCTCCAGCCGGCCCTTCTGGTGCAGGTAGTTGACGAAGGTCAGCGGGCTGGTCGGGTCCCGCAGCGACACCAGGTCCTTGAGGAAGGAGATCTGCATGTCGCTGTCCGGCAGCAGCATGCCACCATGCCAGGTGAAGCCGGGTTGCTTCTCGATGAAGTGATGGCTCAGCGCCGCGCCGCGCTGGCGCAGCGCCTCGTCCAGGGCGATGGCGAGGGCCAGGTTCGACGGGCCGAAGCCGACGCCGACGACGTCGTGGATCGCGTCCTGGCTCATCGGCTCGCCACCGGCTGCGGGGCGGTGGCGGCCGGCAGCCAAAGCCGGTCGAAGAAGAAGCGCTCGCGCAGCAGCATCACCAGCGCCGCCCGCTTGTGCGGGAAGTCGAAGGTCTTGATCCGGACGAAGCCGGAGGTCTCGAGGTTGCGGATCTGCTGGTGGTGCGCCGCCGCCGGCTCGCCGACGATGCGCTGGGTGCGGCAGTCGTCGAGCAGCATGTAGTGCGTCAGCGACGGCAGCCAGGCGCTGATGAAGCTGCGGCCGCGATAGGAATCCTCGCCGACCACGACATGCCAGCCGCGGTCGTAATCCTGGACGTCGTAGAACGGCGCCAGGCGGTTCTCGCGGGCCCAGTAGATCTCGAAATAGGCGAAGGGCGTGCCGTCGAAGGTCGCGATCAGCGGCACCATGTGCGGGTCGGCGATCAGCCCGGACAGGTAGCGGCGATGCTTCTCCAGGTCGCCGTCCTCGTTCCAGAAGGCGGCGACTCGCGGATCGTTCATCCATTTGTGCAGATGGCCGAGGTCGTCCTCCACCGTGGCGGCGCGGAAGGCGATGGTCTGCTCCAGCCACGGGATGTAGCGGGCATAGACCGTGCCCTGCGGCTTGGGCGGCCGCTGCGGATGGCGCTTGCCGTCGGTCATCACCTGGCGCTGCGGGAAGGCCGGCAGGTCGGGCCGGCCGTGCCACAGCTCGGCCTGCTGCATGAACAGCTCCGGCAGCACGGTCAGCGGGGCGTCGGCCGTCTCGACCGCGATGCCGCGGCGGCGCAGCGAAGCGGCCAGCGCGCCGGCGCCGTCGCCGAGATCGAGCGCCAGCCGCTCCAGCTCGGGATGCCAGGCGAAGGCGGATTCGATGGCGGCGTTCAGGCCGCGCAGGGCGGCATCGCCCGACCCGGCCGGGCCGGTCAGCGCCAGCCGTCCCTCGGTCAGGCGCCCCTCGGCCAGGCGCAACGTCAGCGGCGCGGCGCCGGCCTGCCGCACCGTCAGCGAATCACCCTGGCGCGACGTCGTCGCCGGGGCCCGGGTGGCGGCGTAGGAGAGGAAGGTCGTGCCGGGCTGCGGAATGGGTATGGCGTCCATCGTCTTCTCCTTGCGCGGCCGCAGGATTCTGCCGGCTCGGGCATGCCAGCGGCCGCCGGCAAGCGGGCGGATTCGTCTCGTCTGGTCTGGTCGCCGCTTCCCGGACGAGGGGCAGGGAAGGACGAAAACGGGCTTGACTTGCAATGCAACTGCAACTCATTATCATTCATAGCCAGAAGGGAACGGGAAGTCCAGGCACGTTGTGGCGCCTGCTCGATCTCCTTCAAGCCAACGGAAAGCGCTGAAGACCAAATCAAGATGCCATGCCGAAACAATCCGGCAGGGCGTCGCATGGCTGCGTCTGCGTAATCCGTAAAATGCTCTTTATCTCTGCATGCGATATCGGCGAGGAGTGCCTGATGGCCTTCGATCGGGACGACACCGTCTTTCACGTCGTGGTCAACCACGAGGAGCAATACTCGATCTGGCCCGACTACAAGGAGATCCCTGAGGGCTGGGCGGCCGTCGGCAAGACCGGCCCGAAGGCGGAGTGCCTGGCCTACATCGCCGAGGTCTGGACCGACATGCGGCCGCAGTCGCTGCGCCGGCACATGGACGGCCCGGCCGCCGCGGACGCCGCCCGGGCCGACGCGGCGCAGTGACCGCATGAGCGCCGTCGCCGCCCGGCTGTTCTGCCTGCCTTATTCGGGGGCCAGCGCCATGGTCTATGGCCGCTGGCGCCGGGCGCTGCCGTCCTGGCTGGCGGTGCATCCGGTCGAGCTGCCCGGCCACGGCGCCCGCACCGGCGAGCCGCTGTCGACCGACCCGGTCCGCCTCGCCGCATCCTTGGCGGGGGAGGTCGAGGGCCTGATCGACGGGCCCTACGCCCTGTTCGGCCACAGCCTGGGCGGCCTGCTGGCCTTCGAGCTGGCGCATGCCCTGCTGGAGCGTGGCGTCGCGCCGCCGCTGGTGCTGTTCGCCTCCGGCAGCGAGGCGCCGGCGATGCGCGACGACCGCGACCTGGCCCGGCCGCGCAGCGATGCCGAGCTGATCGCCGATCTGCGCGGCTACCAGGGCACGCCGGAGGAGGCGCTGGCCGATGCCGAGCTGATGGCCGTCGTGCTGCCGGTGCTGCGCGCCGACTTCCTGATGGCCGGCGCCTACGCCTATCGGCCGCGCCCGGCGCTGCCCTGCCCGGTGCATGTCCTCGCCGGCACCGGCGACGATCTCGACCGCCCGGCGCTCGAGGCCTGGGGCCGGGAGACGCGCTGCGACTTCGCCATCGACCTGTTCGAGGGCGACCATTTCTTCATCCACTCCCGTCAGGCGGAGGTGCTGGGCGTCCTCGACGCCGCTCTGTCGCGACGGATGAACGGCGGCCCGGCCGCCCTGTCCCGCGCCGGCGGATCGCCCGCCGGCCGGACGCTTCAGTGAGTGCCCACGCCATGGATGCCGTGACCACCGCCATGCTGACGACCCGCCCGCTGCGCGACGGCGGGCCCCTGCCGCTGCTGGTCGAGCCCGCTGCCGGCGGCACGCCGTCGCTGATCGAGGCCCTGCCGGAGATCCGGTCGATCGTCGATCGCCACCTGCCCGTCGAGGGCGGCGTGCTGTTCCGCGGCTTCGCGCTGGACGGCGCCGACGCCTTCCGCGGCTTCGCCGCCGGCTTCGGCCAGCCGCTGCTGACCTACGAGTTCGGCTCGACCCCGCGCAGCAAGGTGACGCAGGGCGTCTACACCTCGACCGAGTACCCGCCGCATCAGCACATCCCGCTGCACAACGAGCAGGCCTACACCCGGGACTGGCCGATGAAGATCTGGTTCTACTGCCAGCAGGCGGCGCCGGAAGGGGGCGAGACGCCGATCGCCGACAGCCGCGCCGTCTACCGCGCCATGCCGCCGGCCCTGCGCGACCGCTTCGCCGCGAAGGGGCTGATGTATGTCCGCAACACCGGCAACGGCCTCGACGTCTCCTGGCAGCAGGTGTTCGGCACCGAGGATCGCGGCGAGGTCGAAGCCTATTGCCGCGCTCACGGCATCGACTGCGAGTGGAAGCCGGACGGCGAGCTGCGCACCCGCCAGGTCTGCCAGGGCGCGATCGCCCATCCGGTGACCGGCGAGATGCTCTGGTTCAACCAGGCCCATCTGTTCCACGTCTCGAACCTGGAGCCGGAGGTGCGGTCGACCCTGCTGGAGCTGGTCGACGAGCCGGACCTGCCGCGCAACGTCTATTACGGCGACGGCTCGCCGATCGAGGACGAGACGCTGGCCGCCGTCCGCGAGGTGCTGGAGGCGAACAAGATCAGCTTCCCCTGGCAGGCGGGCGACGTGCTGATGCTCGACAACATGCTCACCGCCCATGCGCGGTCCCCTTTCAAGGGGCCGCGCAAGGTCATCGTCGCCATGGCGGAAGCGCACGGTCTGCACTGACGCTCCGAGCCGGAGAAAGCCGTGTCGCTTCTTGGAATGCTGATCCGCGGGTCGCGGGTCCTGTTCGCGGCCGCCATCCTCGCCAGCCTGGCCTGCGGGGTGGGCGGCGCCCTCTTGGTGCTGCTGATCAACCGCGCCCTGCACGCGCCGGCCGAGGCGCTGCCGCAATGGCTGCTGCCCTTCGTCGCCGCAGCGCTGCTGGTGATGGTGGCGCAGGTCGCCTCGCGCGCCCTGTTCGCCCGCCTCGGCCAGCGGGCGTTGGGCGGGCTGCGGCAGCACATCGCCGAGGCGGTGGTGGCGGCGCCCTACCGCCGGCTCGAGGTCATTGGCCGGGCGCGGATCCAGTCGCTGCTGACCGACGACGCCTCCGCCATCGCCACCTTCTGCATGGGCCTGCCGATCCTGGTGACCAACGGGGTCGTCATCCTGGGCGTGCTGGCCTATCTCGCCACCCTGTCCTGGACCTTCCTGCTGCTCGCCGCGGTGGTGCTGACGCTCGGCTCGGTCGGCCACCAGCTCAGCTACGGCCGCGTGCTCTGGCACTTCCGTGAGGCAGGCCGCGACCAGGATCGTCTGTTCGGCCATTTCGAGGCCCTGAACGGCGGCGCCAAGGAGCTGAAGCTGAACGGCGGCAAGGCGCGCCGTTTCCTCGACGCGGTGCTGGCCGAGGCGATCGACGCCGTCGGCCGCAGCCGGGTCCGCGGCCTGTCGCTGCTGGCCTTCGCCGATGGCTGGGGCCGGCTCCTGTTCATGGCGACGATCGGCACGGCGCTGTTCGCGCGGATCTGGATCGCGCCGGGAGATGCCGGCGTCGTCTCCGGCTACGTCATCGCCTTCCTCTACATCATGGGCCCGCTGGAAGGGCTCCTGGCCAACATCCCGCATCTCGGCATGGCCCGGGTGGCGCTCGGCCGCATCGGCGACACGCTGGCGGAGCTGGAGGCGGGGAAGGACGACGCGGCGCCGGCGCCTGTTCCGGCCGGGCACGAGGTGACGCTGGCGCTGGAAGGCGTCACCCACGGCTACTATGACGAACGCGAGGACGAGGTCTTCACCCTCGGCCCGATCGACCTGACGCTGCGGCCGGGCGAGATCACCTTCCTGGTCGGCGGCAACGGCAGCGGCAAGACCACGCTGGCGAAGCTGGTCACCGGCCTCTACGCGCCCGAATCCGGCACCATCCGCGTCGACGGCCGGGCCCTGGCCGCGCCGGGCGGCGAGGCGCACCGGCAGCTGTTCTCGGCCGTGTTCTCCGACTTCCATCTGTTCGAGACGCTGCTGGAGGCGGCGGACGGGTCGCTCGACGACCGCGCCAACACCTGGCTGCGCCAGCTCCATCTCGACCACAAGGTCGCGGTCCGCGACGGCGCCTTCTCGACCCGCGACCTGTCGCAGGGGCAGCGCAAGCGCCTGGCGCTGGTGGCGGCCTGCCTCGAGGACCGGCCGGTGATGGTGTTCGACGAATGGGCGGCCGACCAGGACCCGCAGTTCAAGGACGTGTTCTACCGCGAGGTCCTGGCCGAGCTGAAGGCGCGGCGGAAGACGGTGCTGGTCATCACCCATGACGACCGCTGGTTCCCGCTCGCCGACCAGCTGGTCAAGCTCGACCGCGGCCAGCTGGTCGAGCGCGGCGGCCCCGCCGCGGCCATGCCGGCCCCGGCCCACGCCGCCAACGGCCGCGATCTTTCCCTTTCGCCGGTGTCATGAGGTTCGCCGTGAGCGACGCTGCCTTCGATCTCCGCCCGCGCCGCGACGCCGCCCCGCTGGCGCTGGATTGCACCGATGCCGAGACGCTGGTCGAGCTGCTGCGCCGCCGCGCCGCCGCCGATGACGGCGGGCCGGCGCTGCGCTTCCTGACCGACGGCGAGACGGTCGGCGAGACCCTCGACTACCGTGCCCTCGATCTGCGGGCGCGGACGGTCGCGGCGCATCTGCAGTCCGTGGCGGCGCCGGGCGACCGGGCGCTGATCCTGCTGCACAGCGGGCCGGACTATATCGCCTCCTTCTTCGGCTGCCTCTATGCCGGGGTGATCGCCGTGCCGGCCTATCCGCCCGAGGGCATGAGCCGCCATCATGTCGAGCGGCTGCAGGGCATGGTGGCGGATGCCGGCGCCCGCCTGCTGCTGACCGACCGGTCCCATTGCGTTTCGGTCGAGGCTCTCTGCGCCGGGACGCAGGGCGTCGAGCCGGTCGCCGTCGACACCCTGTCGCCGGCCCTGGCCGAGGCCTGGCGCCCGCATCCGGCGAAGGGCGATGACATCGCCTTCCTGCAATACACCTCAGGCTCGACCGCCGACCCCAAGGGCATCGAGGTCACCCACGCCAACCTGATCGACAACCAGCGGATGATGGTGCACGGCTGGGGCGTGACAGCGGACGACGTGCTGGTGTCCTGGCTGCCGCTCTATCACGACATGGGGCTGATCGCCGGGCTGATCCTGCCCTTCTTCGCCGGCGTTCCGCTGGTGCTGATGACGCCGCAGCACTTCCTGGCCCGGCCGGCGCGGTGGCTGGAGGCGATGCACCGCTTCGGCGGCACGCTCAGCGGCGGCCCCGACTTCGCCTACCGCCTGTGCTGCGAGCGGGTCAGCGACAAGACCCTCGCCGGGCTCGACCTGCGGTCCTGGCAATGCGCTTTCTGCGGGTCGGAGCCGGTGCGGGCCGACACGATGGCCGACTTCGCCGCCCGCTTCGCCCCGGCCGGCCTGCGGCGCGAGACGCTGGCTCCCGGCTATGGCCTGGCCGAAGCCACGCTGATCGTATCCGGCTGCCCACGGCCGCACGCCTATGTCACGCTGCGCGTCGACCCGGCGGCGCTGGCGGCGCACCGGGTGGTGCCGAGCGGCGCGGGCGTCGAGCTGGTCAGCAGCGGCCGGCCGATCCGGCCGGAGCAACTGCGCATCGTCGATCCCGAGACGCTGGAGCCGCTCGGCGAGGGCGCGGTCGGCGAGGTCTGGGTGACCGGCGGCAGCGTTGCCCGCGGCTATTGGCGCAATGCGAAGGCGACGCGCCAGGCCTTCCTCGACCGTCGCGACGGGATCTGGGGCGAGGGGATCTGGCTGCGCAGCGGCGACCTTGCCTTCCTGCACGAGGGCGAGCTGTTCATCACCGGCCGGCGCAAGGATGTGATCATCATCCGCGGCCAGAACCGCTACCCGCAGGACATCGAGAAGGCGGTCGAGGCCGGCGTGCCGGGGATCCGCAAAGGCCGGGTCTCGGCCTTCGCCGTCGAGCATGACGGCCGCGAGAGCATCGGCGTCGCGGTCGAGATCAGCCGCGCCACGCAGCGCAAGACGGCGCCCGAAGCGCTGGTCGAGGCGATCGACCGCGTCGTCGCCGAATTCCAGCAGGAGCCGGCGGCGCTGGTCGCGCTGCTCGAACCCGGCACGCTGCCGAAGACCACCAGCGGCAAGCTGCAGCGCTCCGCCTGCCGCGAGCGGCTGGCCTCGGGCGAGCTGCAGGCCTGGCATCTCTACCACCGCCCGACGGCCGGCGCCGGCGCGCAGGACCGCGAGCCGCCGCGGCACGGCACCGAGCAGCGCCTGGCCGCGATCTGGTCCGAGCTGCTGGATTGCGGCCCGATCGGCCGCGGCGACCAGTTCCTGGCCCTCGGCGGCCATTCGCTGCTGGCGATGCAGGCGATCGACCGGATCCGCACCGAGTTCGGCGTCGAGCTGCCGCTGCGCGAGATCTTCGCGCCGCACAGCCTGGCCGAGCTCGCCGCCCGGCTGGACGCAGCGCCGCGCCAGGCGCCGGAGGCAGGGCTGCCGCCGGTCACGGCCGAGCCGCGACAGGCCGAGATGCCGCTGTCGCTGGCGCAGCAGCGCCTGTGGCTGGCCGAACGGCTGGCGGGGGAGGCGGCGCGCAGCGCCTACAACCTGACCGGCCAGTTGCGCCTGACCGGCCCGCTGTCGCGGCCGGCCCTGGACCGCGCCCTCACCGGCCTGCTGGCGCGGCACGAGATCCTGCGCACCGCCTATCCGGAGGATGCCGACGGCGTGCCGGTGGCGCGGGTCGACGCCGACGCCGCCCTGCCGCTGCCGGAGATCGATCTGTCGGCGCTCGATCCGGCCCGGCGCGAGGCGCGGCTGGCCGAGATCGAGGCGGAGGAGGCGCGGCGGCCCTTCGACCTGGCGGCGGCGCCGCTGCTGCGCGCCACCCTGCTGCGGTTGGGGCCCACGGAGCACAGCCTGCTGCTCGGCCTGCACCACATCGTCGCCGACGGCTGGTCGATCGGCGTGCTGATCGACGATCTGGGGGCGCTGTACCGCGCCTCGCTGGCGCACGGCCCGGCCGATCTGGCGCCGCTGCCGGTGCAGTATCTCGACTACGCGCTGTGGCAGCGCCGGCTGCTGCAGGGCGAGGGGCTGGAGCGGCAGAAGGCGTTCTGGCGCGACCGGCTGGCCGGTGTCCCGCACCGGCTTGAGCTTCCGGCCGACCATCCGCGCCCGCCCGTGGCGTCCCAAGCCGGGGACAGTATTCTGTTCAGCCTGCCGGGGCCGCTGGTCGGGCGGCTCGAGGCGCTGGGCCATGCCCGCGGCGGCACGCTGTTCATGGTGCTGCTGGCGGCGTTCGAGACCCTGCTGCACCGGCTGACCGGCGCCACCGACTTCGTCATCGGCACCGACGTCGCCGGCCGGCCGCGGCGCGAGCTCGACCGGCTGGTCGGCTTCTTCGTCAACGTCCTGCCGCTGCGCGCCCGGCCGGCCGCGGCGCTGCCATTCGCCGAGCTGCTCGACCGGGTGCGCGAGGACTCGCTGCAGGCCTTCGAGCAGCCGCTGCTGCCCTTCGACCAGATCGTCGAGGCCGCCGGCACGCCGCGCGACCGTGCCCGCAACCCGCTGGTGCAGGTGCTGTTCGTGCTGCAGAGCGCGCCGCGCGGCCGCTTCGGCGTCGACGGCCTGACGGCGGAGCTGCGGCCGGCCCAGGCGCATGGCTCGAAATTCGACATGGCGCTGTTCCTCGACCCGCTCGGCCCCCGCGCCGCGCAGGGGCTGGAAGGCGAGTGGGTCTTCGCCACCGACCTGTTCGCCCGGCCGCGGGTCGGGCGGCTGGTGGCCGCCTGGACCGCTCTCCTGGAGCAGATCGCCGAAACCCCGGACCGCTCGCTGAGCGGCTTCACCTTTCCCTCACTGGAGGAACCCGCGATGTCGTCGTCCGCGTCGCCGTCCGAAACCACCGGCGCCGCCCGCATGGGCGCCAAGCTCGACAAGCTGAAGAAGTTCGCGTCCCCCTCGGCCCGCCCGGCCGCCGCCGCGGCGCCGGCGCGCGAGCTGGTGCGCACCTCCTCGCTGACCCCGGGCGCGGTGTTTCCGCTGGTGGTCGAGCCGGCCAGCGCCGATCTCGACGCCGTGGCCTGGGCCGCCGCCCATCGCGACCAGGTCGAGGCCTGGCTGCGGCACCACGCCGGCCTGCTGTTCCGCGGCTTCGGCCTGACCACGCCGCAGGAGTTCGAGGCCTTCGCCGAGGCGCTGCAGCCCGGCCTCTACGGCTCCTATGGCGACCTGCCGAAGAAGGAAGGCGGCCGCAACACCTACCGCTCCACGCCGTATCCGGAGCGGAAGATGATCCTCTACCACAATGAGAGCTCGCACCTGCCGCGCTGGCCGCGCAAGCAGTGGTTCTTCTGCGAGCAGCCGTCGCCGGTCGGCGGCGCCACCCCGATCGTCGACTGCCGCGAGATGGTTCGGCGCCTGCCGACGGAGCTGGCGGAGCGCTTCGCCCGCCTCGGCCTGACCTATGTCCGCACCTTCACCGAGAATCTCGACGTCGACTGGCGCGACTTCTTCAAGACCGACAGCCGCGACGAGGTCGAGGCCCGGTGCCGCGCCGCCGAGGTCGACTTCGCCTGGATCGGCCAGGACGAGCTGCAGACCCGCACCCGCTGCCCGGCGGTGATCACCCATCCGCTGACCGGCGAGCGTTCCTTCTTCAACCAGGTCCAGCTGCACCACACCCGCTGCCTCGACGCCGATGTGCGCGAGGACCTGCTGGCCATGGTCGGCTCGGCGCGGATGCCGCGGCAGGTGTTCTACGGCGACGGCTCGCCGATCGAGGACGAGGTCATGGACCTGATCGGCGAGCTGTATGAGGCCTGCGCCGTGCGCTTCGACTGGCGCCGCGGGGATGTGGTGATGCTCGACAACATGCTGGCCGCCCATGCCCGCGACCCGTATGAGGGGCCGCGCCGCATCGTCGTGGCGATGGGCGACATGGTCGATCGCAGCAGCCTGGAGGGTGCGCGATGACCGATCTGGCCCTTTCCGCCGGGGCGGAGACCTGGCCGCTCGGCCCCGAGCAGCGCGTCGCCGCGGAGCATCCGGATGACGCCGCGACCCTCATCGTCGGCATCGCCGGCGATCTGGACGAGGCCCGGCTGCGCGCGGCGCTGCTGCGGGTGGCCGGCCGGCACGAGATCCTGCGCACCGCCTTCGTCGCCGTCCCCGGCTTTCGCGGCCTGCGCGCCCGGCCGCTCGATGCGCCGGCGGAGCCGGCCTGGGCGGCGCTAGACCTGCGCGGCCGAACGGATGCCGCCGATGCGATGGCGACGGACCTGGCGGCGCAGAGTGGCTTCGATCTCGGCTCCGGCCGGACCCTGCGGGCCGCGCTGTATCGCCTGGGCGATTCTGACTGGCGCTTGGCGCTGCTGGCCTCGCCGCTGGTGGCCGACCGTGGCGCACTCGACCTGATCCATCGCGCCCTGCGCGACGAGTATGCTGGCGCCGCCGTCCCGGCGAATGAGGACGGCGTCGCCTACGCGCAGTATGTCGAATGGCGCGCCGAAATGGCGGCCGACGAGGACGCAGTCGAGGGTCGCCGTTACTGGCAGAACCATCTCGGCTCCTCGGCGCCGCCGGCCCTGCATCTGCCTTATCGCAATCGCGAGACCGGCGCAGGCGCGCGAGCCAGCCGTGAGGCCGCGATCGACGCCGCCGTCGCACAGCGGCTGGCGGAACTCGCCACTGCGCGCGATATCGGGTTGGATGTGGTGCTGCAGGCGGCCTGGTGGGCGCTGCTGGCCCGCATCACCGGCCGGGCCGAGTTGGTGGCCGGCTGGCAGCATGACTGCCGCCGCGACTACGACGCCTTCGCCGAGACCGTCGGCCCGTTCGACAAGGTGCTGCCGCTGTGGCTGACGGCCGACCCGGCCGAACCCTTCGCCGCCTTCCTGGACCGGCTCGTGCCGCTGCTCGACAGCCATCGCGGCTGGCAGGAGCACTGGGCGGTCGAGGCGCCGGGCCGCAGCGACCATCTCGTCGTCGGCTTCCGGGTCGCGGGTCCCGCGGCCGATGACGGCGCCTGGCGCCTGGTCTCGGCGGACGGGCCGCAACCCTTCGAGCTGGCGCTGCAGGCCGGCCTCGCCGAGGACGGCAGCCTCCGCACTGTCGCCCTCCACTGGGATGGCGGCCGCTACGACGATGCGGCGATGGCAATCCTGCTGGAGCAGGTCGTGACCCTGCTGTCCGAGCTGCCGGACCAGTTGGACACGCCGCTCGGCACCCTGTCGCCGGTGGGCGCGGCGGAGCGGGCGCGGCTGCTGGCCTTCGACGCCACGGCGCAGGCCCCGGCGCCCGGCCCGTCGCTGCCGGCGCTGATCGCTCGCTGGGGCCGCGAGACCCCGACCGCGCCGGCCCTGGCCGGCAACGGTATCACCCTCGACTATGCCGGGCTGAATGCGCGGGTCGACGGGCTGGCTGGCTGGCTCGTCGCCCATGGCGTCGGCCGTGAGTCCGTGGTGGCGCTCGACATGGCGCGTTCGGCCGAGATGGTGGTGGCGCTGCTCGCCGTCTGGCGCGCCGGCGGCGCCTATCTGCCGCTCGACCCGCAATGGCCGCAGGCGCGCCGGCAGCTGCTGCTCGACCAGGCCCGGCCGGTGCTGGTGCTGACCGACGCGGCCGATCCGGTCGTCTCCGACATCATCCCGGTCCACCCGCTGGCTGCAGCGATCGCGGAGCCCGCCTCGGCGGCGCTGCCCGACCTCGGCGAGGACGACCGCGCCGCCTATGTTCTGTTCACCTCCGGCTCGACCGGCACGCCCAAGGGCGTGGTGATCGAACACGGCCAGCTCCGCACCTATGTCGAGGCGGTCAGCGCGGCACTCGGCCTCCCCGGCTGCCGGCGCTTCGCCCTGACCTCGACCGTCGCCGCCGATCTCGGCAACACCGTGCTGTTCGGCGCGCTGCGGCACGGTGCGTGCCTGGCGGTGGCGGATGAGGCCGAGATGGCCGATGGCGCTGCTTTCGCCGGGGTCCTGCGGCGGCACGACATCGACTGCGCCAAGCTGGTGCCGTCGCATCTGGCGGCGCTGCTCGACGCGCCGGAGCCGGCGCTGCCGGCCACGCTGATCCTGGGCGGCGAGGGCACCTCGAAAGCGCTGGTCGACCGGATCCTCGCGGCGGCGCCGCAATGCCGCGTGTTCAACCATTACGGCCCGACCGAAACCACGGTCGGCGTACTGGTGCATGCCCATGATCTCTCGGCTCCGGCCTGGGCGGGCGACGCCCTGCCGCTGAGCCGGCCGCTGGCCGGCAGCGAGGTGCTGGTGCTCGACGCCGCCGGCCGGCTGGCGCCGACCGGCGCGGTGGGCGAGCTGCACATCGGCGGGGCGCAGCTCTGCCGCGGCTATCTGCATGGCGACCCGGCGGGCGCCTTCGTCGACCACCCGTTCCGCGAGGGCCGGCGGCTCTACTGCAGCGGCGACCTGGCCCGGCACCTGCCGGATGGCTCCCTGCAGGTCGTCGGCAGGGTCGACCATCAGGTGAAGATCCGCGGCTTCCGGGTCGAGCCGGGCGAGGTCGAGGCCGCGCTGCAGGCCCTCGACGGCGTCCAGCAGGCGGTGGTCGTGGTGCACCGGCCGGAAGGCGGAGAGGCACGTCTGGTCGGCTTCGTCACCCTGGCCTCGGGCGAGGTCGACGCCGCGGCGCTACGCCCGGCCCTGGCCGCGCGGCTGCCCGGCCCGATGGTGCCGGCGCAGATCGTGGCTCTGGACCGGATGCCGCGCCTGGCCAACGGCAAGATCGATCGCCGCGGCCTGCCCGATCCGGCGACCCTGGCCGAGAGCAGCGCCAAGGTGGCGCCGCGCGATGCGGTCGAGACCCTGCTGCGCCAGGTGGCGGCGGAGCTGTTGGAGCGGCCGGCCGAGGCGATCGGTGTCACCGACGATTTCTTCGACATCGGCGGCAACTCGCTGCAGGTGATCAAGCTGGTCGCCCGCATCCGCAAGCTGTTCCAGCTCGACGTGCCGCCCGGCATCGTCTTCGACCATCCCAGTATCGCCGCCCTGGCCCAGGCGCTGCGCGGCCACGCGGCGCCGGGGCGGATCGACCAGATCGCCACCCTCCGCCTCAGCCTCGACGGCATGAGCGAGGCGGAGCGGGCGGCGCTGCTGGAGAAGGCGCGGCAGGCCAAGGCTCTCTGAAGACCATGAACGATATCGACGCCGACGCGCTGCTCGCGCTGCTGCTGGAAGACGACACCGCGGATCCGGATGCGATCCGCCCGCGCGACGGCGGGGCCTCGGCCCCGCTGTCCTTCCAGCAGCAGCGCCTGTGGTTCCTGCAGCACTACGATCCGGAGGGCGCGGCCTACAACTCGGTCCGCGCGCTGCGGCTGCGGGGGCGGCTGGACGTGCCGGCGCTGGAGGCCGCGTTCCGCCGCCTGGTCGAGCGCCACGCCGTGCTGCGCACCCGCTTCGAGGGCGGGGAGGGCGAGCCGCGGCAGGTGGTGCTGTCGCAGGTCGATGTCGCGATCGAGCATGCCGTGCTGCCCGCGTCCGGGGTGCCGGGCGCGGAGCAGGCGCTGTCCGCCTGGCTGCAGGCGCGGGTGCGCCGGCCCTTCGACCTCGCCCGGCCGCCGCTGCTGCGCGTCGCCCTGGCCCGGCGCGGCGAGACGGCGGGGAGCCCGGGGGGGGCCGGCGTCGGCGAATGGGTGCTGCTGCTGGTGATGCACCACATCGTCGACGTCGCCTGGTCGGCCGCCGTGCTGGTGCGCGACCTCGCCCAGGCCTATGGCGAGGCGCTGCGCGATCCCGCCCGCCGTGGCCGGCCGCTGCCCGCCCAAGCGCTCGACTACGCCGACTACGCTGCCTGGCAGCGCCAGCGCTTCGCCGGCGATCGCCGCGATCAGGCCCTGGCGCGGTGGAAGGAGTATCTCGGCGGCGACGTGCCGGTGCTGGCGCTACCGACCGACCGGCCCCGCGACTCCGAGGGCAACCGCCCCGGCGGCCGCATCGATTTCGCGTTGCCGCCGGACCTGGTCCGGTCGGTCCAGGCGCTGTGCCGGGAGGAGGGGTGCACCCCCTTCGTCGTGCTGCTCGCCGCCTGGCAACTGCTGCTCGGTCGGCTCTCCGGCCAGTCGGGTTTCGCCGTCGGCGTGCCCAACGCGGCGCGCGGCCGGGCCGAGGTCCAGGATCTGCTCGGCTTCTTCGTCAACACCCAGGTCTACCGCGTCCAGCTCGATCCGCACCTCAGCGTCCGGGCGCTGTGCCGCCGGCTGCGTGGCGAGGCGATGGCCGCCCTCGACCAGGGCGATGTGCCGTTCGAGCTGCTGTTGGACGGGCTCGGCATCGCCCGCGATGCGCGGCACACGCCGCTGTTCCAGTCGCTGTTCAACTTCCGCACCACCCGCGACGCGGCTCTCCTGGCGCTGGACGGGGT